>CAYNYV010000128.1:0-1551 GCA_964401515.1 uncultured Christensenella sp. | reverse complement strand
AATAATATAGATAGGATGGATAATTATGGGAATTTCTACTTCCAACATCAGAAACATTGCTTTAATCGGTCACGCCGGTGAAGGCAAAACCACGCTTGCCGAAGCAATTTTATTTAATTGCAAAGCCATTGACCGTCAAGGAAAGGTCGACGACGGTAATACTTGTTGCGACTTTGACCAAGAAGAAATCGCAAGAAAAACGTCTATTTCTCTTGCCGTTGCTTACGGCGAATATAAAGGCTATAAGTTTAACCTTTTAGACGTTCCCGGATTTTTTGATTTCGAAGGCGAAATGGTTCAAGCGCTTACCGTTGCGGACGGTGCGATAGTCGTTACCGGTGCGTCTGGACAAATGACGGTCGGTACCGAACTTGCGTTGGATTATTGCATTAAAAACAATATCCCCACGATGATTTTTGTCAGCGGTTTAGATAAAGACAATACGAATTTTGACGGAACGGTTGACGCTATTCGCGAAAAGTATCCGAGTCTTGTAGCTCCTATGTTTATTCCTTATAAGGAAGCGGACAAGTTTGCAGGCTGGGTTGACGTTGCTATGGGTAAATTGTTCGACGCTCAAGGCAACGAAAAGGGTGATGTTCCCGCTGCGCTTCAAGGCTCATACGACAATGCTTTCGGTGCTTTGGCGGAAGCAGCCGCCGGTAACGACGAAGAACTTATGGAAAAATTCTTCGAAGAAGGCACTTTATCAGCAGACGACGTATTAAAAGGCGTTAAACTCGGCGTAAAAACTTGTTCTTGTATTCCCGTTTTCGGCGGTGCGGGCGCGTCCAACAAAGGCGTTTTCAATTTAATGGATAAGGTTATCGCGCTTATTCCTTCCCCCGAAGAAGCAACCGAACAAGTTATGCTTAAAGGCGATGAAAATGTTACCGTTAAATGCGATAAGAACGGTAAGGTCGTTTTACATGTATTTAAGACAATCGTCGATCCTTTCGTCGGTAGACTTAATATGTTTAAAGTCGTCAGCGGTACGCTTAATTCAGGGGCGGTATTAAAAGACGTAAACAAAGACAACGACGAAAAAATCAGTTCTATATATTATATTAAAGGTAAAAAGCAGGAAGCGACTTCTTCAATCGTTGCAGGCGATATCGGCGCTTTGGCTAAACTCGGCGACGTTACCACGGGCGACACTTTGTCTGAAGATCCTTCTTTGAAGTTCGCGCCTATCGTAACCCCCGCACCCGTTTATTCGATGGCAGTGTTTGCCGCTAAAAAAGGTGAAGAAGATAAAGTGTTCGGCGGCTTAAGCAAACTTAAAGACGAAGATATTTCCTTTACCGTTACCAAAAATGCCGAAACCAACGAAATGCTTTTGTCGGGCGTCGGTGAAACTCAACTTTCCATTCTTTGCAAAAAGTTAAAGAGTAAATTCGGTTGCGAAGCGATTTTGAAAGAACCCCGTATCGCTTACCGCGAAACTATTAGAAAAACGGCTGAAGCCGAAGGTAAGCATAAAAAGCAATCGGGCGGCGCAGGTCAGTTCGGCGATTGTTGGGTAAGGTTCGAACCCGGTGCGGAAGACGG
>CAYNYV010000127.1:0-1652 GCA_964401515.1 uncultured Christensenella sp. | reverse complement strand
TTTGCGTTACGATGCCGACGTTTTGCGAATACGAAGTTAGCGGCAACGCCCCGAATACTGAAGCAAGACTCGAACATAGGCATGTCGTCAAAAGTATACCGCTAACCTCTCTTTGTTCCGGTACGCGGCTAAGCGTTTGCGTGCAGACGGCGTTAGCGTTGCCTATACCTTCCGTCATCGAAACGATAAAAAACAACGTCGCCAAAAGCACGGGAACGGGTTCGAAAATAAGTTTTGAAAAGTCTATTAAATGCGGATACGATATAACATCGGCAACGCTTTCGACTTTCAAAGCGGAAAAATCAATTATTCCGGGGATACAAAGACAAACGACGTACCCCGCGGCAAGGCCTATGACGATATTTAAATTTTTAAGCGTTCCTTTTGCGAAAATCTGCCATAAAACGCATGACAGCAACGTTACCGACGACACAATTAAATAAGCGTAATACGTACGGCACCTTAGTATCGCCGTTTTTCGAAAGTCCTTCTAATACGACGCTTCCTCCCAAAAACTGAGTCGCGCCGCTTTTTAAAAGATTTAGCCCGAGCGCAAAAACGACTACGCACGACACTATCGGCTTTATAGCCTTTCCCCAGAACTTATTTAAAAGAGCAAACACCGAGGATATGCCGCCGCCCACCAAAACGGCGCCCAATACGGTATAATAACCTTTTTCGCCGCCGCCCGCGGATAATCCTATCGCGATAAGCGCGCCCAAAAAAGTAAACGAAGCACCCATAACGACGGGAAGCCTCGCTCCTACTAAAAGTTGCAAAACCGTTGACATGCCTGCTATAAACAATGCTCCGACGGTAGCCTTGGAAGCAAGGTCGGCGTCGGTTATACCGAGCGCGGCAAACAGCATAATCAACGGCGTTACGTTGGCGACGAACATCGCAAGTAAGTGTTGAACACCTATAGGCAACGCTCGTTTTAAAGGAACTTTCCCGCTAAGGTTGTATGCGTTTTCTTCTTTCGCGTTTCCCGAAAAGACTTCTAAAAAACCTTCTTTTAAATCTTCAAAAAACTTCATCTTAAAATCCGGACCGTTTAGTTTTTGCACTAACATTGTAATATATAATTTGTTTTTTGTAAACGCTTTTTTGTAAAAAATTACTTAACTAAAACGTCCTTAATTTGTAAAATCAATCTAAAAGTTAGGCTATAGGTCGGTTATACGAATTTTAACAAGAAGATAACAATGAATTGAAAAACGGAAACGCAATTTTTCTTAATCGCGTTTGCTTTTAATATCTTAAAATTCCACAATAAAAATTTAAACGGACGATTTACTCTGTCAAAACGTCGCAGCATATGGCATCGTTTTCATAGTTGACCGTGTTTCCGCAAATTTCGCATTATTAAACGCCGCTGTACGCGGAAAAACCGCCGTCTACGGGGATGACCGTCCCAGTTACAAAGCCGCTGGCTTTTTCGTCCGAAAGCCACAACAAACAGCCGATTAAATCGGAAATCTCACCGAATTTTTTCATCGGCGTCGCCGCTAAAATTTTTCCCGTGCGCGCCGTCGGCGTGCCGTCTTTATTATACAAAAGTTCTCTGTTTTGATTGGTAACGAAAAATCCGGGTGCGATCGCGTTGCAACGGATATTGCAAGGCGCAAAATGCACGGCGAGCCATTGCGTAA
>CAYNYV010000126.1:0-1669 GCA_964401515.1 uncultured Christensenella sp. | reverse complement strand
ATTACGAACTTGCGCTTCAATGGTTAAAAGCGGCAAACGTCGTGTTGGAAAATATCAAAGTAACCGAGGGCAAATTGCCATTATCGGTATACGAACAACTCGATACAAAGGCGAATTCGATTATTCGACGCTTTTAGAAGGCTTCACCCCCGATATGGAATGTGCGGGCGAGAATTTAGATATCAATAAAAAGGTCGATTACCACGTCGAACATGCTATGGCTTTCGGAACGGCAGATCTTTTGCTGGTTGGCGACTCCTACTTCGATTTATGGGACGACGTCGAGTATGCCGGAAAAAATCTTATGGTAAACGTTTTACCGAAAACCGTTTTGAATATCGGCATAGGCGGCTCGATATTCGCCGATTGGATTAATTGGATAGACAAATTTGAAAATATAAAGGAACCTAAAAAAATCCTTATAAACCTCGGTTATAACGACAGCCATACGGGAAGAACGGCTCAAAAAATTTACGAAGAGTATCTTGTTTTCTTAGGTAAACTACGTAAGTTCTATCCGAACTCGAAAATTTATCTTATAAGCGCGGTACATTCTCCCGCGTTCCCCGACCACAAACGAATCGAGGCGGAACTTAACCGTATGGAAAAGGATTCCGCAAAAGAATTGGGCGTTGAAATAATCGATTGGAACCCAGATATCGAAAAATCGGAGGAAAACTGTTTCCATCAAGATTTGATACACCCCAACGAACACGGTTATGCGCTTTTAACCGAAAAAGTTAAAAAAGTCTTGCTATAGGTCGATTATCGGCATAATTTAGCAGATTTATATAAATAAAAAAGGATTCAAAAAGATGAAAACAAAGAAATTATTGGGTTTTATAATAGCCTTAGCGATGCTTTGTTTATGTTTATTCGGCTGTACGCCGTCCGCTCCCGACAGCGGCTCTGGTTCGAGTGCGAAAGACGACGACCAAACGGTCGAAAGGGAATATTCAGACAAAGCGCAAGTTATAGTATTGTTAGGTCAAAGCAATGCTTCGGGGTGCTCTAACGTGGCGTATTTATCCAACTATTATGATAGAAATAAAATCAACGAATACATCAACATAGGCTACAAAAACGTAAAGATGTCGTTTATCGCAGACGGCAACACGAGTTTGGACCAATTCCTTTCCGTAAAGGCGGGACAAGCAAACACAACCGCGAGGTTCGGTCCTGAACTCGGTATTGCCGAAGTTATTTCGGAAAAAGATCCCGACGACAGAGTATTTATTATTAAATACGCCGCGGGCGGAACAAGACTTACTAATCAATGGACGCCTCCTTCGATAGGCGGCGAAAGCGGCACGGGCTATTTATATAGCGGCGCAAAATACTATATTTTAAAACAACTTGCCGCGCTCGAAGATATGGGACTAAAACCGAAGGTAAAAGCAATTTGCTGGATGCAAGGCGAGTCCGACGCGGACGCCGACGCGCCGTATGCTTCTTACGAAAATTACGAAAGAGCGTTTGTAAACGATTTACGCGGCGACCTTAGCGCATATAAACCTAAGGGAAAAACAATCGGCTTTATAGACGCGGGTATTTCCGATTCGACGCCGTGGGTACATTACCAAGCGATAAACGCCGCGAAGAAAAAACTTTCCGACGAAGATCCTAACAATCACATTTACTTAGATACAATCGGCGCAAAACTTACTTA
>CAYNYV010000125.1:0-1687 GCA_964401515.1 uncultured Christensenella sp. | reverse complement strand
AAAGCAAGTTGAATTTTGAGTGTGAATTTAATCCGTCTATAGAAATATTGCAAGGTGATGCACGCAACCTTTCTATGCTTGCAAACGAATCAATTGATTTGATTTGCGCACATCCGCCGTATGCCGATATTATTCATTATAGCGAAGATATTGACGGCGATTTGTCGCTTATGCCAATGAAAGACTTTTTGTTTGAAATCAGCAAAGTCGCGGAAGAATGCTATCGGGTATTGAAAAAAGGTAAGTTCTGCGCTATACTTATGGGAGATACTCGCAAAAAAGGTATGGTGCAACCGCTTGCATTTGAAACAATGCGCATTTTCGAGATGGTAGGTTTTAAGACAAAAGAAATAATAATTAAGGAACAGCACAACTGCAAAGCAACGGGCTATTGGAAAACGAACAGTATAAAATTTAATTTTTTACTTCTCGCACACGAATATTTGTTTGTATTTAAGAAATAAAGCTTCTATAATCGGACTAAAAGTCTGCCTATAAGCCCGTTATCGCTGTTTTTTGCGATAAATATCGTTAATAAACTAATATAAAAAGCGTTCGTCGTAAAATGCTGACGAACGCTTTTTATATTACGGAAAGGTATTCGAAGTAAAAACGAATAATGTATTCCGAGTAGAAAATAAAGACGACACAGGTTATAATGCGTACAATCCGAATATTTGAATTATCAATATATATGAAAGTCCATAAAAGACGACAGCCGATATAAGGTCGTTCAAAGTCGTAATCATAGGTCCCGACGCGACGGCGGGATCTATTTTCAACTTTTTAAACAGCATCGGCAAAAGCGTTCCGCCGAGCGAAGAAAAGATAATCGCGACTAAAATGGAAATCCCTATACAACAAGCGATTGCCAAACCGTTTACGACGGGCGTTTGTTTTAAAACGATCAGATACAGCGAAGCAAAGGCGAAGGCGATTACGCAAAGGATAAGACCGTTTACTAATCCGACGCGCAGTTCTTTAAATAAGAACTTTAATTTTTCTTTAAACGTAAGGTCTTCGGCGGTAATAACGCGAATGGTGACCGACAAACTTTGAGTGCCGCTGTTACCCGACATATCGAAAATCATTGTCTGGAAGGAAAACAAAAGGGGAATCGCCGTAATTATCGGATCGAAAAGCCCGACCACGGTGGAAACGATAAGCCCGAGTGCCATTAAGACGATAAGCCAAGGTATACGTTTTTTTACAGATTTAAAAATGGGCTCGTTTAAATCTTCTTCGGCGGTTAAACCTGCAAATTTAGCGTAGTCGTCGCTTAATTCTTCGTCAACGACGTCAACGAGTTCGGTACCCGTAATTACGCCGAGGATTTTATTGTCTTTGGATAAAATAGGAATAGAATCTTCCGATAAATCTTTTAATTCTTCGATACATTCGGAAACGGGTTCGTCTGCGTAAAAGTATGGGTAAGCGGTTAAGGTTATGTCTTCCAAACTCGAATTGCTTCTTGCAACGACTAAATCTCGTAAAGTCGTTGCGCCGAAATAAGTTCCGTCGCTTGCTTTAACGACGTAGACCGTCGAAATATTATCGTTTTCGGCGGCTTGTTCGATTACGCTTTTCGTGGCTTGCTTTATGGTGTCGGTGTCTCGCACGTAAACGAAGTTGGTGCTCATTTTAGAACCTATCAAGTCTTCGTCGTAAGCGTCGATAAGTTGAATGT
>CAYNYV010000124.1:0-1732 GCA_964401515.1 uncultured Christensenella sp. | reverse complement strand
TGTTCGGCGTAATTTATAAAGTTTGTCTGCGCTTCTTCGGTAAGTCGGTAATTTACCGTAAGGCTAATGCTTTCGCTCGTAAGTTTCGCAACGTAACCCTTAGGGGTGTTTTCGGATGTTTTAAGAATATCGGCTTGGCTTATTTGTTTGTCGCCGACCGTTGCGGTTACTGCGATTTGGTCTTTCAAATAATGGCTAAAAGTGCCTTCTTGGGACAATTCGATATAAAAGCGGCCGTATTCGTACTCGTCGGCAACTTTGTTGTCGTTGACTTTTTTGTTCGTCAAAACAACGGTAAAATTTCCGCTTGCGTTATCGGGACTGATATTTTCGCCGGAGGGCGTTATATCGCCGATGTTAAGTTCGGCAATTTCGCCGAAGGAAAGCACTATTTCTTTTGTGTCCGCGTCACGGCGGTAAAGGGCAAAACTTGTCGTAAGCACGACAAAGCAAAGTATTGTCGATATTAAACCGATTATTTTAGTTTTAGTCATTTCAGTTACCTCCTTGTGCAGAAGTAAACGAAATCTTCATCGTTCCGCCGACTTGTTGTAGTTCGCTTGCGGTGTATCTTTCGTCGTTTTGTTTGGGCGTAAGATAAATCTTTAGGGTGTAATTAGTGGTTTCGTCGATGTCCGCGACGATAAAAGTACCTGCACCCGTTCTCTTGTTAGTGCCTATTAAAGTTTCACCCGCGGCGTCGTAAAGTTCAAAGGTGAGATTGTCGAGCGTAAGCGTTTCGGAAGAGTTTTCAAACTCTACTTTTAGCGTTGCGTTTACCTTTTGAACCGACGCGGATTTATCGACCGTAGCGGTTATCGTGTAGACGGTTGGCTTTGTTTCGTCAAGTTGAATGGCTTCCGTCGAAGTTTCGTTCAAAGACAAGACGACGGCGCCGTCGGCGGTAATCGTATGGTCTTTAGTCCCGTCGAAATAAGAAGTCGCAAACACTAACACCAGCGCGGAAATACATAACAATATTCCGACAAGAGTCATACTTTTTCGTAGGTATAATCCTTTTCTTTCGTTTCCCGTAATCATAATGATTCCCTTTATCTCGATATTATATTTATCTGCTTTCGAAAGCTCAATATCGCAAAACGCCGTTGTGGCGGCAAGATAGATTGGCTAACGAAAGGCAAATAAGTACCTAAATGAATATCAGTAAGGATAAGCCGCGATAATAACTACCCGATAAATCTTTTTAGCAATAAAAATCGTCGAAAATCTATAACGGATAAGTCGTTTTTTTAAACGTTTTTAAGCCGCTTACCGAAATTATTATAACATAGGCGAATACCGTTTGCAACCGATAGTCGGCTTTTACATTGAAAAATTAATCAAAAAACTAAAAAAATCACACTTAAAAGCAAATAATAGTAAAAAAATTGAGAAAACCTTTAAAAGTTTTTGACAAGTCTCGGTTTTTGTGCTATTATTTATTGTACCTTAATAAAAATTGTGTCTTTCAGTTACGGAGAAGTACCCAAGTGGCTGAAGGGGCTCCCCTGCTAAGGGAGTAGTACGGTTAAACGTAGCGCGGGTTCAAATCCCGCCTTCTCCGCCAGACCAAGTCTTTCCCGTTTTACGGTTGCTTGGTAGTTATAACGCCGTAGAGTTATAACGGACTATTATTTTTTTTGCGCCATTAGCTCAATTGGATAGAGCGTTGGTCTACGGAACCAAAGGTTAGGGATTCGAGCTCCTTATGGCGCGCCAAAAAAGCGAACAG
>CAYNYV010000123.1:0-1745 GCA_964401515.1 uncultured Christensenella sp. | reverse complement strand
TTGGAAGCAAAAGCCGCGCTATACGCCGTGTGCTCGGATTTTTTCAACCAAGCGACTTTTATCGATTCGTCGGAACAAGAAAACACCCTAACGCTGAAGTGTCTCAGGTACATCGAAGAAAATTATCAATCGGACATATCGCTCGAAAGTATGTCGAAAGCAATCGGATACAATCCGGAATATCTGTCGAGAATTTTCAACAAAGGTCTCGGTATACATTTCAAAACAATGGTCAATCAATACCGCGTCGAAAAAGCGCGGCGCATGATTACGGATACAAAAGAAAGCATGACGACGATAGCCCTCGAATGCGGTTTTCAAAGTTTGCGTACTTTTAATCGCGTTTTTACCGACATAACGAAACAAACGCCATCATCCTTGCGAAACGGTTAAAAAGCCCGACTAAATGAACTATACCGATTAAGTTTGAAAAATGTTGTTTTTCGGCGGCAAAAAATTTTACGAACGACCGTTTTTAAATGGACAGCTGCGAAAAAAATCGCTATAATGTAGTCGTAAGTTTTTACAGTCGTTAAAATAAAGGGGAATAATATGAAAACCAACGAATATTACGAAAAGGAAGCCGACGTACACGAGCATTTGCATTTTTCAAAAAGAGTTTTCGAAAACACGGGCGGTGCGCCGATGATGCCGCATTTTCACGACAGCCCGGAATTTATCTTTGTAAAAGAGGGTGAGTATCTTGTAAACGCCGGTAGTTTGCAACGCGTTTTAAAGGCGGGCGAAGCGGCGTTTATAGACTCGTTTGTCCCGCATTTTTACGGCGTTAAAAAAACGGCGACCGTTTACGCGGTCGTAATAGAAAAAAATTTGTGTCGCGGCGATTTGTTTTCGAAACGAGTTTTTGCGCCCTTTCCGCAAATTCCCAAGCAAGGTTTCGACGAAATAATCGGTTTTTTCGAAGCGACGAAAGATTATGTATTTACCAACAAGCAAACAAAAACAGGCTTCGCGAACATACTCACGGGCTTGCTTTTAAAATATTGCGACACCTTTGAAAGAAAGGAAAACAAAACGGCACGAGCGTTTACCGAAGTAATCCGATACCTTAACGACCACTTTAAAGAAGACGTTTCGCTTAAATCGTTAGCCGAAAAGTTTTCCTATGCGGAAAATTATTTTTCTGCGTTGTTTAACGATTTTACGGGAATGTCTTTAAGAGAATACGTTAACCGAAAACGCATTGCCGAAGTTTTAAGAATAAAATCGGAAAACCCTAACCAATCCCTATTTTCCGTTGCGGAAACTTGCGGGTATACAAACGAAAAAACTTTTTATCGCGCTTATAAAAAATATAAAAACTAATTTTCATTCTTAAACGAAAAAATCTTAAAAAACGACAGTATCAAAGTAAATAAAGGGCTTGCAATACGATAAGTTTAGTGCTATAATCGAATCGTAAGAAAAAAAGCCCGATTAGTCGCCTTGCTTTTTACGCCCGTCGGCTAAAAACTTTTTTAAAACGATTTTTGCGTTAAATGCGCATTGCCTCACTTGTCAATGTTTTGCAAAATATCAATATTTGAGAAATTTTTGATTATAATTGAAAGGAATTCGTCAATTTTCAGTGGTATTATATCATTATTAAAATAAACAAAAGGATTACGCTTTCCCTTTCGGCAAGCGCGGTAAAAAACAATGAAAACACAAAATTCAGTTGAAAATCAAAAAGTTTTAAAGACAGCCGTTATCGGTTGCGGAAGAATTTCCGTAATGCACTTAGA
>CAYNYV010000122.1:0-1762 GCA_964401515.1 uncultured Christensenella sp. | reverse complement strand
AATTCGCTTGACAGTTTCGTTTTTGGGGTGTATAATACATCAATGCTATAATGCCGCAGTATGTGTGGGGGCAGGCTTCCCAAATTTTGGATATTTAAAAATATGCGGAATTATGTGGGATTTTGCGATTTTGTTAACGCAAAACACAATTTTTAGTGGAATTTACCTTACCATTATACAACATATTGTGAAAAAAAGCAACAGATAGATAGCAATTTTTTCGAAAAAGGAGCGAAGCTAATGACACGAAATTTACCGTCAGCGATGTTCGGAAACGTGGAAAGAAGAACTTTCTCGCGTATTAAGGGTTCACAAGAAATGCCCAATTTGGTAGAAGTACAAAAAGACTCCTATCAATCCTTCATAGACGAGGGGATTGCGGAGGTTTTTGAAGACTTTTCGCCTATAACCGACTTTTCTGACCGTTTTGAACTCTATTTTCTCGATCATAAGTTGATTGACAAGCCTAAGTATTGCGAGAAGGAGTGTCGTGACCGTGACGCGACGTACGCTATTCCTTTAAGGGTAAACGTAAGACTCGTTAATAAAATTACGGGCGATATCATAAACCAAGACGTTTTTATGGGCGATATCCCCAAGATGACCGATAACGGTTCGTTTATCATAAACGGTGCCGAAAGGGTAATCGTATCTCAACTTGTTCGTTCTCCGGGCGTTTATAACGGTTTTGAATTCGATAAATCGGGTAAAAAACTTTTCAACACTACGGTTATACCTAACCGCGGCGCTTGGCTCGAATTCGAACAAGACAACCAAAAAGTTTTATGGATAAAAGTTGACAGAACGCGTAAGCTTCAAGTCAGCGTCCTTTTGCGTGCTCTCGGATTCGAATCCAATAAGCAAATACTCGAACTTTTTGCCGACGACGAATATATCAAAGCGACGCTTGAAAAAGACACCACTAAGACCGTGCGCGAAGGTTTATACGAACTTTATCGTCGTCTTCGCCCGGGAGAAGTACCCAACGACGAAGCGGTTAAGATCAATTTAAGAAACGTATTCTTCGATCCCCGTCGTTACGACTTGGCAAAAGTCGGTCGTTATAAATTCAATAAACGCCTTAACCTTGCCGCGCGTATTGTAGGGCTTACTCTTGCCGAAGATATTTTTAACGAAGACGGCGAAGTATTGGCAACGAAGGGCGAAGTTATCAGTCGCGAAAAGGCTGTTTTGTTGCGCGACGCGGGCGTTAACGAAATCGACGTAGTCGTTGCCGGCGGCAAACACAGAGTTATCGCCAACAACACCGTAAGTTTCAAAGCCGTTACGGGCGCTAATCCGAGATTCTTCGGACTTATCGACACTATACATTATCCTTCCTTAAAGTTTGCCGAACAAGTTAAAGATCTCGCAAACGAAATCGGTATCGAGGAAGCCGGCGAAAAGTTGATTAACGAAATCAACGCCATCCATTACACCGAAGAAACCGTTGCCGAAGGTGCCGAAGATAAGCCCGAAACCAAAAAGAATGCCGAAAAACGCAAAGAACAAAGAAGAAAATTCGTTGTCGCTTGCGTTGAATTCTTTAAAATACTCGAACAAGGCATCGGTGAAAAACTCGACGCCGAAACCAAAAAGACCATTAAGCCGCTTCTCAACGTGCTCAACCATAAGCATATTACGGTTGACGATATCGTCGCTTCTCTTTCGATTAACCTCGACCTTTGCTACGGTATCGGCGAAGTTGACAATATCGACCACTTGGGCAACCGTCGCGTTCGTTCGGTGGGCGAGCTTTTGC
>CAYNYV010000121.1:0-1882 GCA_964401515.1 uncultured Christensenella sp. | reverse complement strand
TGCTCAACTTTTTTTATAGCTTTTTCCTGACACCCCAACATTTATTTTAGAACCGCGGTTTCGTGTTTGGGAACGCTTCGTTTTTTTGCTAAGGCAACAATTTATTTGCTTTTAACATAAAAATAAGATATAATTGAGATAGCGAGCATTGATAGAAAACGCTTGTCTTATGTTTAGGCAAGCGATTTTTATAAGGTGCCGAAATATTTTAAGAGGTTCTTGTATGCAACAAGTATGTGATTTTTTAAAAAATGCCGAAGTTTATTACTTGGCGACCGTTGACGGAAATATGCCAAAAGTTCGTCCTTTCGGAACGGCTCATATTTTCGAAGGTAAATTGTACATTCAGACGGGTAAATGCAAAGACGTTTCCAAACAACTTGCTAAAAATCCGCACGCCGAAATCTGTGCTTTCAAGGGCGGAAAATGGTTAAGACTTTCAGGTACCCTTGTCGAAGACGACAGAGTGGAAGCGAAAAAGTCGATGTTGGACGATTATGCGAATTTGCGCGCTATGTACGACGAAAACGACCAAAATACTCAAGTTTTGTATTTTAAGGACGCGACCGCTGTTTTTAGTTCTTTCGGTGAGCCTTCCAAAACGATAACTTTTTAATGAAGGAGTATAAATCTGCAAAAATCGTTTACGGAGGGGAAAAATGGACGTTGTAATTATACTTTTATCGGCGGTAACGGTTGTTTTATCGACGGTTACGATAGTTTTGTTAACGAAAAATAAAAATGACAAAACGCTATACTTGAATAAAAAAGACAAGGAAGAAATAGTTAATTCCTTTTCGTCAAGTATAGGCGTTATTTCATCGGCGTTGAAAGATTCGGCGGATAACTCTACAAAAGAAACGAAAGCCAATCTCGAAAATATGAAAGAAAGGCTTTCGGAAAGTAAAAAATCTACCGAAGAAAGTCTTCTTTTAATCGAAAAAAAGTTGGAAGAACGTTTGGAATCGATAAGACTTACTTTGGAACGCAATATAAACTCCATGCAACTGAATAACGAGAAAAAACTTAACGAAATCCAACAAACCGTCGACGAAAAATTAACGAAAACGCTAAATCAAAGATTTTCCGAGTCCTTTAAGTTTTTAACCGACGAAATGGAAAGAGTTACCAAAACAGTCGGCGAAATGCAAAATATTTCCGTCGAAGTCGGAACTTTATCGAAAGTTTTATCAAACGTAAAAACGACGGGGATTTTCGGCGAAATTCAGCTTGGCGCTATTATCGATCAGGTTTTGTCGCCTTGTCAATACGTTAAAAACGTCGTTACCAACCCCGCAGGACGCGAACCCGTAGAGTTCGCAATTAAACTTCCCGGTGGCGACGACGGCGAAGTTTTGCTGCCGGTCGACTCAAAATTCCCGTTTACGATATATACCGATATGCAAAACGCATACGAAAAAAACGATTTTCCCGGGTACGAGGCAAAGAAAAAGCAACTTATATCTACAGTAAAAGGTATGGCTAAGGATATTGCCGACAAATACGTCAATCCGCCCAAAACGACTAACTTCGGTATTATGTTTTTGCCCGTCGAAGGGTTATATTCGGAAATCGTCAAGTGCGGGCTTGTTGACGAGCTTCAGTCTAAATATCGTGTTACCGTGGCGGGCCCCACGACCATGGCGGCGTTATTAAACAGCTTGCAAATGGGGTTTCAAACGCTTGCGATACAAAAGAAATCCAACGAAGTCTGGTCGATATTGAGCACGGTGAAAAAAGAGTTCGGCAAGTTCGGCGAAATTATCGAAGGAATACAGAAAAAACTTAACGGCGCAAGCAACGATTTAGATCAGCTTATCGGTGTCAGAACGCGTGCTATCGACAGAAGCTTGAAAAACGTAACCGTTTTGGAAGATACGCC
>CAYNYV010000120.1:0-1901 GCA_964401515.1 uncultured Christensenella sp. | reverse complement strand
TCGGGGACGCTTGCATATTTTTATAACCTCCAACCATTGCTTCTCTTGATTGCAATGAAATCGCACATTCTCAGCCTCCCTTGACTGCAATGAAATCGCACATTCTCAGCCTCCCTTGACTGCAAGGGAGGTGTCAACGCAGTTGACGGAGGGATAATTGTAGTTTTAAAAATCTAAATATAAATACAAATTTACGTTCGAATAGCCTTTCCTCAATGTCAAAAGCGTTGCAATTTTACGGTAAAAGTGATATAATAAATAAGTTAACGAAAAATTTATATGCAGCCGATAAGATTTTTTAAATTTTTCGGCTCGTGTTTTTTTCATTGCAAATTTTAAAAGCGAGGTAGCGATTATGTCTGAAAATAATTGTGTTCAAAACGATAAAAAGAAAATATACATAGTAATGACGCAGACGGGGACTTTTTTATCGCGCCTTTTAAAATTTTTGTCCAAAGATGCATATAATCACGCTTCCGTCGCCCTTGACGACGGGCTCGAAGAAATGTATTCTTTCGGTAGACTTAACGCTTATAATCCTTTCGTCGGCGGTTTTGTAAAGGAATCGCCTAATTACGGTACCTTTAAAAGATTTTCCAATACCGATACGATGATAGTCACACTCGAGGTAACTTGTAAGCAGTACGAAAGCGTTAAAAACATGCTTTCGAAGATGTATCTCGAAAAGGAAAAATATCATTATAATTACAAGGGGCTTTTTGCGGCGTTTTTCGGTAAGCAGATTAAGGAAATCAACCGTTTTTACTGTTCGGAATTCGTTAAACACGTTCTTACCGAAAACGGCATAGTTTCCGAAAAGGTTTTCCGCGACATCACTCATCCGGCGGATTTTTGCAATATTCCCGCATGCAAAACGGTTTACGTGGGCAAATTGCGTCGCTATGCGCAAATCGTAAAAGAAAGGATTGAAGCATTGAAAGGGGATATAAAGGATATTCAGCAAAAAGACAAAGAAGTACTTGCAAATTAAGGAATACATAATGGATAAGTTTTATTACGAACTTGTAAAACAAGACGAAAAAACGGGTGCGCGCGCGGGTATTTTGCACACTCCGCACGGCGACATAGAAACGCCGATATATATGCCGGTCGGTACGCAAGCGACCGTTAAAGGTATTTTGCCTCGCGATTTAAAAGAGGCGGGTGCGCAGATAATTTTATCGAACACTTACCATCTTTATATGCGCCCCGGCGACGAAATCGTCAAAAAAGCGGGCGGGCTTCATAAATTTATGAATTGGGATAAGCCGATACTTACCGACAGCGGCGGGTTTCAGGTATTTTCTCTCGCGAAATTGAACAATATTAAAGACGACGGCGTAACGTTCCAGTCAAACGTCGACGGAAGCCGTCACTTTATTACGCCCGAACGGGCAATCGACATCGAAAACAACCTCGGTGCCGATATAATAATGCAGTTCGACCAGTGTAGCGAATACGGTATCGACCATAAAGGTGCCGAAAAGGCTATGCGCCGTACGCTTAGTTGGCTTGACCGCTGTTACAATCATCACAAAAACGAAAATCAAGCGTTGTTTCCGATCGTTCAAGGCAATTTGTACGAAGATTTAAGACTTATCAGTCTTAAAGAAACGGCTCCGTACGCAAAATACGGTATCGGTATCGGCGGCTTATCGGTCGGCGAACCTAAGCCATTAATGTATAAAATGCTCGAAACGATGTATCCGTATTTTCCGACCGACGTACCGCGTTATCTTATGGGGGTAGGTAGTCCCGATTGTCTTATCGAGGGCGTCTTACGCGGCGTCGATATGTTTGACTGCGTTTTGGCTACAAGGGTTGCGAGAAACGGTACGGCATTAACTTCTCACGGTAAAATCGTTGTAAGAAACGGTATGTACAAAGAAGATTTTACGCCG
>CAYNYV010000119.1:0-1908 GCA_964401515.1 uncultured Christensenella sp. | reverse complement strand
CAATCGGCGACGTTTTGTTACATTTAAACAATCCTAAAGCCGATTCGGATATTTTCGAATATTCCCCTAAGCCCGATTTTATTTTGGCAGTAGGCTCGGGCGTTATTAACGACGTCTGCAGATTGGTTTCTTACCGCGAAGGAATCCCTTACGGCATTGCGGCGACGGCACCTTCGATGGACGGATACGCTTCGGCGGGTTCTCCCCTTTTGTTCGACGGTTCGAAAGCAACCGTTAAATGCACTACTCCTAAATACATAATTGCCGATTTGGACGTTTTAAAGGACGCGCCTTACGACATGCTTTTGTCGGGTATCGGCGATATGTTCGGTAAATATATCGGAATACTCGATTGGGAACTCGCAAGAGATTACAACGGCGATTATTACTGCGAAGAAATAGCCGACGACGTTATAAAAGCGACCGACGCTTGCCTTAAAAACGGTTACGAACTTAAAAACCGCCAACCCGAATGCATTAAAAACGTCATGGAAGGCTTTATGGTTACGGGACTCGGGATGGCGTTTACCGGGAATTCTCGTCCCGCATCGGGCTCCGAACACATCGTCGCCCATGTTTGGGAACTTTTAAGCGTCGAAAAGGGTGAAAAACCGAACTTACACGGGCTCGAAGTCTGCCAAGGCACAAGACTTGTCGCGCATATGTACAGACTTTTACACGACGAAACGGAAGATTCGCACTTAAAATCGCTTATCGAAAAATACCTACCCTACTTCGACGCCGTCGAAAAGTTCTGTAAAGACATGAACGTCCCCGAAGTCGTTAGCGATTACGACGTCGTCGTAAACAGCGTTCACCGCGCACTTACCCTTCGCGACAGATACACGATTTTGTTCTATTTAAGAGACCACGACGCATTAGACAGCTACGCTCGATACGCCGCTAAAAAATTGTTGAATATCGAATAATTTCAAAATTGCCCAAATTGTGATAACGAAGATTCGAAATGCACACGAAAACGATACAATCTAAATATATTTTCGGAGCAGTATAATGAATAAGCCGAATAAAAATATGTTTATTGCACTTTTGGCATTGTCCTTTATATTTTCTATAATAAACGTAATCGGACTAATCATAACTATTCGTTTCACAATTAGCCAACTTCGTGTATATCCTCAACCCTTGGACTCGTTGTGGTCTTTAGAATTATCGATTACATTAATCGTTATGTGTGCATTGCTACTTATTCTATCAATTTCGGGAATAATCTTTAGTATATCCAAACTAAGGATATAATTTATTCTTGCATATCGACGGAACGGAAAGGGGCTGTCGCAAATTGTAAAAAATTTGCGTACAGCCCCTTTCGCATACCAAAAACCACTCGCTAAAAACTTTGCGAGTGGTTTTATAAATCGCCTTTTTGCTTTTATACTTTTAAAAAAGACGATTAATTTTTAAATTCGTCGTTTTGAATCGAAGTAAAATAATTCTTATCTTCGCCCGTCGCTAACGCTTGGTGGCAACTTTTACAGTCGTGCGAGCACCCGGCACCGCAATTGTCTTTTCTGGCGGCAAAAGCCGCAACGAAAGCGTTTTTATCAAAATCCATTAACTTCATGTTGGGATCGAAAGTCGATAAAAAAGGCATTTCGGTACAATAATCTTTTACGTCGAAAGCAAAAGAAAGGGCGGAAACTTCGCTTTTATAAGAAACAGCGAGTTCGAGCGTGCGTTTTTTAGCCTCGGCTATAATATCTTTTTCAAGTTTTTTAAATTGCTCTTCTTTGCTTTTTACGATTTCGGCGGCGAGCAAACATTTTTCGTCGATTTGCTTTCTGATTTCGCCCATTTGAGAAAAAATCTTCAAATTTCTACCGGCAATTTCAGATAAAACGGAATTTAACGCTTGCTTTTTTTCCAAACGAGTTTGCTCGTCGGGGG
>CAYNYV010000118.1:0-1944 GCA_964401515.1 uncultured Christensenella sp. | reverse complement strand
TGCTTTGTTAAAAATAAACATAAAATTACTCCTCGCCTAAGTTCCTTAGGACTTAAAAAAATTATTTATATAAAGAGGGTAAGCGCGGCAACCGATACCGCATTGCCGCATTGGACATTGCTTACCCTCGTTATACCGCGAAGCGGGGGAGAGCCCCGCCAAAAAGAAAATACTTTGCTCGCTATAGGAATTGAACCTACGTTTATGCGCCAGCGCAAGCATGGCTTCCGAGAAAATTAGCAACAAAAACCCGGAAGCTTTTTCTCTGCACGATAAAGATTATTATTACTTGCGAAAAACACTTTCAAAAAAACTGAAGGAGGACAGCCGTGCAGAAGGAGTAAACATAATCATAAACTAGCCTATAAGTCCATTATCGGCACTTTCGACTTGTTTTTTTAACGTAAATCATTGCCGTTTTTATCGCAGGGAATTAAACGGTCCCAATTACTCATTGGTAATATAAATTCACGACCATTAGATTGTTCAATCACTATACAACGCAACTCTTTTCGCCTATATTCACAGCGTATCAATCTATAAATAAATTTTATTCCGCCGCTACAATCCAGTCGCCGATATTCACCGTTTACAGCGTTTTCCATATCTTATTCATCCCACATTTCACTAGGCATTTTTACTTTTAACGTTTGTCGCGTATCCGTATTCGAGTTAAATAGCGGCTTTTCTGTCATGCAAAAACTTATAAGCAAATAATCGTCGATTATACGCTTTATAACCTCTACGTCTTTTTTGTTGCCTTCCAATATAACTTTTACCATAATAAATTAATCCTTTGTTTTTTTCTCTTTATTAATCGCTTTCAGCCGCGCTAAAAACATAAGACGTATTTTCCATTAAAATTAAATCTTGTCTAACGGTGTAAGCATTATTGCTTCCACGAACGGAATCGTATACCGAAAATGATAAAGTCATACAATCAATAACTCGATCTGTACTATTCAAACTCGTTGCTATTTCGCCAACAATCGTTTGTGACAACGAAGGGGTATTAAACATTATTTTCATAAGCATATAGGGTGAGCTAAAATCTATATACTTATATGAAGATCCGTCTTTAACACAAAGATTGCGTTCTGCTCCATGTAAAGAATATCTTTCGATAAAAGCATAAGTTTCTGAACTAAACGAGGAAACCATACAACTAGAGGTTGCAAAATCCGTTACTAAAATTTTCGGCAAAACATCCGAATTTAAATATCCTTTCGTAGGTATAATAGTTCCCACACCGAAATCAAAAGTTACGGTATCGTAATATTGAATCGCGTTAGCAGAATACTTATACGTATACTCCTTGTTTGAATTAAACTTAGTTATTCCATATTCTTCACCGTCTATAACCATATGTACTTTGGAAATTTTAGCTACATAGTCAAGCACGCAAATCGTCGAAAGATCTTCATTTTTCAAACTCTTAACCGTTACAACTATTTTTTCGCCAAACGGTTTTTCACAAACAATTTTTACCCCAAACGGATCATCTTCATCATATATTGTATAAACGTAATCTTTTACATTTTTGCCTGTTGCCCAAGTAGATTCAGGATTGTACCACGCATATGTATATTCAACTTCTCTAGACGTCTCTTTTGTCTTAATCGTCGCATCTAAAGTTACAAACGCTTTCATATTATTACCTGAAACGGAACCACCTTCATCTAAGCAATCGGTAAACATAAATGTAGAATAATTTAATTCGATTCCCTCTTCAACGGTAGCAGAGTCGATAGGATCAGTCGACGTTGTCGGCGTTTTTCGGCTAAGCTTTATTGTTAAACCAATTACCGCGCTTAAACATACTACCGCTAACGCTACTATCCCAATCATTTTTAGAGTCTTAATTCTTTTTTCCATAAATTACCTCATAAAAAAATTACATTAAACGAACTTTTTCTTCGTTTAATGCAATTATAAAACACTACA
>CAYNYV010000117.1:0-1973 GCA_964401515.1 uncultured Christensenella sp. | reverse complement strand
AAAATTCGGGCGCGGTCGGCGTTTTCGATTCGCGTTACGGCGAAAAAGTCAAAGTTTACACGATGGGCGAATTTTCCAAGGAAATTTGCGGCGGTCCGCATGCCGAACGTACGGGCGATTTGGGCGAGTTCCATATCGTAAAAGAACAATCGTCTTCGGCGGGAATAAGAAGAATCAAAGCAGTACTTACCGAAAAGTAAATCATTAAAACAACATTTATCTAAAGGGCGTAAAAAAATTGTCTTTTATGCCTTGACAAAAATAATAAATAAGGGTAAAAACCACAAGGGGTATAACCATGAACGAAAAAATTTATCTCAGCCAAGAAGGCAAACAAAAATTAGAAGAAAAACTTCACTATCTTGTCGAAACCGAGCGTCCTCAAGTAGTCGAAAGACTTAAAATCGCGCGTGAGTTCGGCGACTTATCGGAAAACGCCGAATACGACGCCGCTAAAAACGAACTCGCAAGAGTAACCGGCGAAATTGAACAAATCGAAGCCCAATTAAAAGTTGCCGTTATTTACGAATCTGCCGCCGGTAACAACACCGTTACCATGGGCTCCAAAATAAAAGTTTACGACCACGATATGGCTGAAGAAGTTATCTACACCATCGTAGGTACCGCGGAAGCTGATATCATGAACAATATGATTTCCAACGAATCCGCCGTAGGTAAGGCGCTTTTAGGGAAACAAATCGGTGATACCGTTACGGTCGAAGCACCGGGTGGCAATTACGATTTGACCGTTAAAGAAATCATTGCATAAAAGTAGGGCTATAAGCCGATTATCGCTACTTTTTTGTGTTTTAATACTAAAAGCGATTTAAATTTTGCCAAGATTATTAATGACGAAGGCGGATTATAATATGAAAGGAAAACTCATTACGTTTGAAGGTTGCGAAGGCTCGGGAAAAAGCACTCAAGTCCGTCTTTTAAAGGAATATCTCGAAAAAACAGGCCAGACGTTTATCGATACGCGCGAACCTGGCGGTACCGATATATCGGAAAAAATACGTTCCGTTATTTTAGATAAAAACAATGCCGAAATGGTCGACGAGTGCGAGGCGTTATTATATGCCGCATCGCGTTGTCAACTTTTAAGGCAAAGGATTTTACCCGCATTAAACGAAGGCAAAATCGTTATTATCGACAGATATTACGATTCTTCCTTTGCGTACCAAGCGTACGCAAGGGGGCTCGGATACGATTTCGTTGCGGCGGCTAACAGTTTCGCGCTGTTAAACGCCGTGCCCGATTTGACAGTTTTTTTCGATATAGATCCTTACCGCGCTTTTATTCGAAAAGGCGGCGCCGACAGTGCCGACAGATTGGAACTTGCAGGTATGGAGTTTCATAAAAAAGTCTACCAGGGTTACAAGGCGCTTATCGAAAAATTCCCCGAAAGGATAATTTCCGTCGATGCAAACGCTAAAAAAGAAGAAATTCATTCTGCCGTTTTGGCATTGCTTCGAGGTAAAGGCTTAATACGATGAAAGGTTTAATTGAAAATTCGGCGGCGTACAAGGTTATCGCTTCCGATAAGGCAGCCGGGCGGCTTAGTCATGCCTATCTCGTCGTTTGTCAGGACGGCGAAATGCATGAGGAATATCTTAAAGTCTTGGCAAAACTTATGGCGTGCGAAAATTCAGACGAGTATTGCGACAATTGTCGCGTATGCCGTCTTATAGACCAAAAAGCGCACTCTGATATTACTTTTTTGCCAAAAGAAGGCAAGCTGAAAACCGATTCGGCGGACGAACTCGTGTGTCAAAGCGTCGTTAAGCCTTTCGAACTGTCAAAAAGGATTTTCGTCGTTAAAAAAGTCGAAGAACTTAACCAATATCAAAACAAATTATTGAAAACTTTGGAAGAACCGCCTAAAAACGTACACCTTTTGATATCTACCGAAAGGCCAGTTGCGGTGCTTCCGACGATAAAATCACGTTCAAAAACCGTTGAAATTCAAGATT
>CAYNYV010000116.1:0-2145 GCA_964401515.1 uncultured Christensenella sp. | reverse complement strand
CGTTGCTTAAAAAATTGGGGAAATGCGACTGTAATTTATTTGACATTTCCATTATATGAATTTTTAACGGCGACATTCGTCGCCTACACCTCATCCGTCAACGTAGTTGACACCTTCACCTCGAGGGGAAGGCGAGTGGCGGAAATTGAAAACAAAAAAACGACCTCGGTATAAAACCGAAGTCGCTTAATTACTTTTTGCCGTGCATTCCTTTTTGACTATCCATACCGAAGCGTAAATCGAACAGGTGGCTCCTTTAAAGCACCCTTATGGCACACGATACGTATTGTTTAGTGCTGCTATATCCCTATCCTGACACGGTTCGCAACCAACCGTTGCACAAGACCTTAATATCAACACCCCTTGTTTGGCGCAACCAACCATACGAATAGCCGAGAAGGACCTTCAGCCCTGCTGTAGCGGATTGCAGGAAGAGGGCACCGCTAGCTCCCCGCCTAGCACGGTAGCAATATTTTAAACTAAATTTGAAAAAAAATCAACTGTTTTAAGGTAATTTACTTTACAATAATTCGTTTATTTGATAAAATTAATAAAGATTTCGGCGTTTCGCCCTAATTTTTTAAAAATTCCGACATATTATTTTAAAAATCGGCTATTACAAGCGTTTGTATTGCCGCCTATTATAAAGTCGAATATATTGCAATAATCGGAAACACGTCCTTAAAAAACGCGCTTTAAAGCGAGCGGTTACGGTGAGAGTCCGCAAGGTCAGCATTTTAAGGGTATCCTTCCGTAGCAAACTGCCTAAAGCGTGGCTAAGTGCGGGCGAAATAAGCAGTCGTTTAAGATTACCGTCAAATCTTTTCAAGCGTACGGCGTTTTTGTCGTAAAAAAGAGTGGTACCGCGGATTATATATATTGATTATATATTCGTCTCTTTGTTTTAAGAGACGGATTTTTTATTTCAACACATCCACGAAAAAACGTCACAAATAAACGTCACAAATAAACGTCCTACGCGCGCAACATTATTTATTATGGAAAACTTATTACAAAAAAAGCATAGCATTAAAAGCGATGCTTAATGTATAAAACCGAACAAACTAACTTAAAAGGAGTCAGCGATGTATAAAAAAGTCGACACAAAACTCGACTTTCTCGCAAGAGAAAAGGAAGTAGCCGAGTTTTGGACTGAAAATCAAATTTTCGAAAAGTCAATCGAGCAAACCGAAGGCGGAAAAGAATTCTGCTTTTACGACGGACCGCCTACGGCGAACGGCAAGCCTCATATCGGACACGTTTTAACAAGGGTTATGAAGGATATCATTCCCCGTTACAAAACGATGAAGGGTATGCACGTTTTGCGTAAAGCGGGCTGGGATACGCACGGGCTTCCCGTCGAACTCGAAATCGAAAAAAAGTTGGGGCTTGACGGCAAACGCGATATCGAAAAATACGGTATCGAACCCTTTATCGGCGAATGTAAGCAGTCCGTTTGGAAGTATTCCAACGAGTGGAAGCAAATGAGCGAGCGTTTAGGTTATTGGGTAGATATGGAAAACCCTTACGTAACTTATCACGACGATTACATCGAATCGGTTTGGTGGTCTTTAAAAGAAATCCACAAAAAGGGCTTATTATACAAAGGTCATAAAATTGTGCCTTATTGTCCGCGTTGCGGTACGGCGCTTGCTTCCCACGAGGTCGCGCAAGGTTATAAAGACGTAAAGGAAAAATCCGTTTACGCAAAATTTAAAGTTAAGGGCGCCGAAAACACTTACTTTTTGGCTTGGACGACCACGCCTTGGACGCTTCCGTCGAACGTCGCCCTTTGTATGAACGCCAAAGAGGACTATGCCGAGATAAAAGTTCCCGACGGCACGCATTATATTTTGGCGAAAGCCTTAGTCGAAAAACTTTTCGAAGAATACGAAGTAGTTTCGGAAAAGAAAGGTAGCGACTACGAAAGAGTCGAATACGAACCTTTATTCGATTGTGCAAAAGGTACGTTTAAGCAAAAAGCCTATTACGTAACGAACGACGATTACGTCACTTTGACCGACGGTACGGGTATCGTACACATCGCGCCCGCGTTCGGCGTAGACGACGGAAGAGTAGGGCATAACTACAATCTTCCTTTCGTTCAAATGGTCGACGACCGCGGCAATATGAAGGAAGAAGTAA
>CAYNYV010000115.1:0-2154 GCA_964401515.1 uncultured Christensenella sp. | reverse complement strand
AATGGAACTTAAAAAAACGATACAAAAAAACGATTTTCATTTTAACAAGCGTTTCGGACAAAATTTTATCGACGATACTTCGTTACTAAATAAAATCGCCGACGTTTCCGAAATCGGAAAAGACGATACCGTTTTGGAAATCGGCGTCGGCGCGGGAACGCTTACGCGTGTTTTGTCCGAACGCGCCAAAAAGGTGGTCGGGTACGAAATCGATAAAAATCTCGTGCCGGTTTTAAGGGAAACTTTGTCGGGGGTAGAAAACGCCGAAGTCGTATTTCGCGATTTTATGCGCGAAACGCCCGAAAACGTTTGCGATATCGTCGGCGAAGAGTTTACTGTGGTTGCCAATTTGCCTTATTACATAACGTCACCGATAACAATGCGGCTGTTGGAAGAGTTTTCTTCTTGCAAACGTATCGTTATTATGGTTCAAAAGGAAGTCGCCGAAAGATTTACCGCAAAAAGCGGTAGTAAAGATTACGGCTCGATTACCGCCGCTATCGATTATTACGGCGACGCTTCTTACGAATTTACCGTTATGCGCGACAATTTTTACCCCGTGCCTAACGTCGATTCGGCTGTCGTAAGAATCGATAGACGACATAAGTACGAAGTAAAGTCGGAAAAGGCTTTTAAAGAGGTCTTGCGTATAGCGTTTTTATCGAGAAGAAAAACCCTTGTTAACAATCTTATTAACGTTTTGCCTATTACGAGGACTGTCGCCGAAGATATTTTAACTTCTCTCAACTTTGATAAAAATATACGCGGAGAGGTCTTGGATACGCAAGGCTTTATACAACTCGCGAACGAACTTTACAATAGAAAAATATTGCGATAATCGACCTATAGGAGGACTTTTATGGTAAAAGTAGTAACAAAACTCAATGCTGAAACGTTAAAAAGTTTAAATAAGTTTTCGATAAAGAAGATTTTACCTTTTCTTTTGATTTTTTCGGCAGTTTTTGTTTTGCTCGGAATATGCAATATTCCGGATGAGGACGGCGACTTTTTTTACGGCATCTTTTTAATCGCAGTCGGCGTTTTATTTATTCCGCTTTGTTTGCTTTTTACTCGCTTAAATCAAAAAAACGCAGGTAAAACGATGCCGCTTCTTGCTGCCGAACCCGTTATCACAGTGATTTTTAACGATGACAAAATTTTTATAGAAGAATTAAAAGGCGATTTTTACAAAGGCACAACCGAAGCGTCGTACAGTTATTTTTATAAAGCGCACGAAACTAAGACTCACTATTTTTTGTATATCTCGCCCCAGCAGTGCCACGTAATACCCAAAAAGGATATCGTTGAGGGCACTGTCGAAGAACTAAATTTGTTGCTTTTCAGAAATTTAGGTCCGCGTAAGTTTGTCGTGCAAAAAAATAAATAATAAGCATAATGTTTTTTAATTTAGGCGTAAGCATGTTCTTGTTAAAAAACTAATATTTGTCGACTGTTTTTAACGTTTTGCGATTGTTTTTTCGATTATAATTAAAATCGAATAAAATTATTTGACAAATTGCCGAAAAAGAATTGACATTTTCTTTTTCATTTTATATAATAGATAAGCAAATTGAACGGAAAACGTTTATGTCGACTTACGGAAAGGTGTCTGAGTGGTCGATGGTGCAACATTGGAAATGTTGTGTACGGCAACGTACCGCAGGTTCGAATCCTGTCCTTTCCGCCAAAAGGAATCGCGTTTGAACACGCGGTTCCTTTACTTTTGTCTTAAAGGCGTTGCCGGTATTATCGTAAAAAGCAAAAAAGCCGAAGTCAAACGCTCCGACCATTACTTGACACAAAAGCGAGATAAACACGGCAACTTTACAAAATGATACTATAAATACGATTAAAGGCGGTAGAACGTTGATTCTATCGCCTTTTTGTATGGTTTTATTCTCTTTTATATCGTCCGAATATTTCGCCTTTCGTTTCCCGTGTGTAGCACAAAGAAAAGCAAAAGTCAACGGCAAAAAAATTCTTGCTTATATTTTTTATTATTTCAGTTAGTTAATCGTTGGATGTGGTTGGCTTTTTTATTTGTACGCAACAATTTTTGTGCTGTTCGTTGACTTTCGTTTTTCAGACACAAAAACTGCATAACCGTTATCTTTTCTTCGTGCTACTTCGTTTGGTTTTGCCGAAAGGCGAAAA
>CAYNYV010000114.1:0-2232 GCA_964401515.1 uncultured Christensenella sp. | reverse complement strand
TTTTGCTCAACTTTTTTTATAGCTTTTTCCGACACCCCAACATTTATTTTAGAACCTTTTATCTTTGTACAGTCATAACGGTTGTTTTTTTTTTGCCGTTATGGTAAAATAATTATAATGAAAGTCGTAACGTCTTAAATGATTTTTCGGTTGCGGCTAATATTAATAAGGGAGCATATTTGCATATGAAAATACGTTTTTTAGGTACCGCCGCTGCGGAAGGCGTTCCTGCTATTTCTTGTTCTTGTCGCGTTTGTAAGGAATCGCGCCAAAAGGGCGGCAAAAATATCCGTTCGCGCTCGCAAGCGCTTATTAACGGCGATCTTTTGATAGACTATAACGCCGATACTTTTTGGCACTCCAACACATACGGCGTCGACCTTGCCGAAATCGACGACTGCATTATAACCCACAGCCACGAAGACCACCTTTATTGCGACGAAATGTATAATTACCGCCCCGACTTTTGTCACGGAAGAACCAACGTCATGAACTTTTATTCGGCGCAAAGCGGCTATCAGATGATTAAACAGGTTGCGGATAACGAATGTATGAAAGGTTTTGTAGTTCCGCACCTTGTCGAGGCTTACACGCCCTTTACCGTTTGTAACGGCAAATACGACGTTTTACCGCTCGAAGCAAACCACTCGCAGTCGTCCTCGCCGCTTATATATTCTATATCGGACGGCACTAAAAAACTTTTATACGCCCACGATACCGGTTGGCTTAACGACAACGCGTGGGCGGCTTTAAAAGCCCGCGGCTATCACGATTTGGTTACTATCGACTGCACGGGCGGTATAGGATTAAACGGCGAATGGATTAACGGACATATGACGCTCGGTACCGTTTTAAGAATGCTTGACGAAATGAAAGCAATCGGCGTTATAGACGGTAAAACGATAACTATTATAAATCATTTTTCCCACAACGGCGGACAGAATTACGACGAACTTTGTAAGTACGTTAAAGAAAACGTCGATAGTTATGATTTAATAGTTTCCTACGACGGTATGACGGTGGGATTCTGATTAAAAACTAAAAAGTGCCTCTATAGGTCGATTATCGAACTATAGAGGTGTTTTTTTACAAAAAAGTCGATATAAAAGTCCGAGTAATATATTTACGGGTGAAAAAGTCGAATAATCGACCTATAGGCGGGCTTTTTGATAAAAAAACCGTGATTTTCGGTTTGTTTTTTACTGTTTTTTTTGCAAAAGACAGGCTTTGCCTTCGATTTAATTTTTCCGCGTTAAAAAGAAAAATCGTTAAAAAAACATTGCTAAACGCCGTTTATTGTGTTACAATAAAAGCAGTAAATTTTTCGAAGGAAACTAATTTATGGCAGAAATGTTTTTAAGATACCCCGGCGGCAAGGCTAAAGCGCTTACCTTTAGTTACGACGACGGATGTAAGGAAGATAAAAGACTTGCCGAACTTTTTACCAAATTCGGCTTTAAAGGTACGTTTAACTTTAACTCGGCAACTCGGAATGCTTGCAATAACTACACCGACGAGGAGCTTCAAGAATATTTTCTTTCCAAAGGTCACGAAATCGCGACGCACGGCGAATTCCACCGCGCAAACGGAAATATTCGTCCCGTCATCGGCATACGCGACGTTTTAAACTGCCGTTTAACCCTTGAAAAAAGATGCGGAAGAATTATCCGCGGTATGGCTTATCCCGATACGGGTATAACGGTCATGGGTTCTTTTACCACTTACGAAAACATTAAAAGTTACCTTAAAGACCTCGATATAGCCTATGCGCGCACTTTGGGCGGCGATAACGACGGTTTTATGCTTCCCGAAGATTTTTACGCTTGGATGCCTACGGCACATCACAACAACCCCAAACTTTTCGATTGGATAAACGAGTTTATTTCTTTGGACATTTCGACCGACGTTTATCACGCGAGAAGACAACCGCGTTTGTTTTACCTTTGGGGGCACGCTTACGAATTCGAGCGTGACAATAATTGGGAACGTATCGAAAAGGTTTGCGAAAAGTTTGCCGCTTGCGAAGATATTTGGCAAGCGACCAACATGGAAATTTGCGACTACGTAAACGCTTACAAGTCCTTGCAATACAGCGCCGACGGAAGCATTGTTTACAACCCGACCGTTACGACGATTTGGTTCGACATAGGCGGAAAGGTTTATTCGATAAAGCCGGGCGAAACGCTTCGCGTCGAGGCGTAAGGAGTTTACTATGAACGAATATTGTCTTGC
>CAYNYV010000113.1:0-2264 GCA_964401515.1 uncultured Christensenella sp. | reverse complement strand
TGCTTGACAAAAATTCTATTCCGCGCGGAAACGGCGGTATCGTTTGTATGAGCCCGTCGGTTTTGCCGATTGACGAACTAAATAACTTTATTCCTGTAAGCATTCTTTAATTGTGATTATATTCACAAACTTGCCGAATTAGCGGTTGAACGATATAACCTGACCCGACTTAGTGACTAGTGAAAATAAGCATCCTCAATTTAAAACATAGAAAGATACGTATTTAGCGAATATAATAACTGTAAATAAGTTTTCTCGGAATTTTATAAATTGTCGAAATCAATCAAAAATTTTTGTGAGATCGATTTCAGCGCGGTAACAGCGTTGCTTTTAAAAAATCACTATTTAAGGAGAAGCAGGATAAATGAAATATTACGTAGTGGCTGACGTCCACGGCTTTTACAGCGAGTTATGTAACGCACTTAGCGATAAAGGTTTTTTTAACGACGCCGCGCCGCACAAATTGATTGTTTGCGGCGATTTATTCGACCGTGGTAGGGAAGCTTTGAAACTTCAATCGTTTATCGTCGATTTAATGAAAAAGGACGAAGTAATCTTAGTTCGCGGTAATCACGAAGATTTAATGCTGACTTTGATTCAAGATTGGGAGAACTTCGGGTATATGCAGTCCCATCACAATTCGAACGGCACGGTGGATACGATTTTGCAATTAACGAACAGTCCTATCATCGTCGGGGCGAACGCTAAAGAAGTTAAGCAAAAATTGCTTGATACCCCCTATATAAAAGATATCATTCCCAAAACCGTCGATTATTACGAAACCGAACGTTACGTTTTCGTCCACGGTTGGATACCTTGCGAGGCGTCCGGCTACGGCGGTTACGCTAATAGATTTGTTTACAAGGAAGATTGGCGTGAATCCGATGCGATAGATTGGAATTACGCCCGTTGGTTCAACGGTATGGAAGCGGCTCGGCACGGCGTAATCGAACCCGATAAGACGATCGTATGCGGGCATTGGCATTGTTCTTACGGACACGCGCGGATTGACGGAACGTCTGCGGAATTCGGCGTAGGTGCCGATTTTTCGCCATACACGGCGGAAGGAATTATTGCGCTTGACGCTTGCACGGTGCGTTCGGGCATAGTAAACTGCATCGTAATCGAAGACAATCCGTCGAACGAGTAAAAAAACGTTTATTTTAATAAATTGCGGCGATAATTTATCCTACGTTTTTGTTTGATTTTGCGCCGCTTTTATTTTAATTTTTTTAGGGGACGAGTTATCCGTATGACGAAAATTTAACGAAAGCACACTTTTAAGTTCCAAAAAGTGTGCTCAGAGTACACTTTTTGGAACTTAAAAGTGTGAAATGCTTGACGAACGGCTTTTTTCGTGGTATAATGCCTATACCGAACTGACGAGGAGGGGTTACTTTGGAAAGACTTATAACGAATAAACTTAAGGAGTGGAAAAACAGCCCCCGACGCAAACCGCTTTTGTTAAAAGGGGCGAGACAGGTCGGTAAAACCTACGTACTTTTGGAATTCGGTAAGAAATATTACGATAACGCAGTGTATTTTCATTTCGAGGGCAACGCGGAAACGTTAAATAAGATATTCGAACCCGATTTGAACCCTAAACGCATAATAGAAGAACTTTCGGCGTATTCGAGGCAATCGATATTTCCCGAAAAAACACTTATTATTTTTGACGAGATACAAGCGTGCGAACAAGCGCTTACTTCGCTAAAATATTTTTGCGAGGAAGCACCCGAATACCATATTGTCGCCGCAGGCAGTCTTTTAGGCTTGGCGATTAACCGCGGAAAATTTTCTTTCCCGGTCGGCAAGGTCGATATGCTTACCATGTATCCGCTTTCGTTTGAAGAATTTTTACTTGCGACAGACAATAAGTTGCTTATCGAAAAAATTAGGGAATCGTATAAATCTTTTGCGCCACTTTCGAGCGTTTATCACAATCTTGCCTTGGAATTATACAGAAAATATCTCGTAATCGGCGGATATCCCGCGGTCGTAAAAACCTATCTCGAAACCGATAATTACGACGCCGTTCGTTCCGTGCAAGCGGATATTTCCGATTCCTACATTGCGGATATGACAAAATACGCAACGCCTAACGAAACCGTTCGAAGCATTGCTGTTTTTAATACGCTTCCGTCGCAACTTGCCAAAGAGAATACGAAATTTCAGTACGCGATAATAAAAAGCAATGCGCGTGCGAAAGATTACGAACTTGCGCTTCAATGGTTAAAAGCGGCAAACGTCGTGTTGGAAAATAT
>CAYNYV010000112.1:0-2365 GCA_964401515.1 uncultured Christensenella sp. | reverse complement strand
TTTTCGCTTCTCGACTGTTTTATCGAATAGAAAGGCTTTTGCAAAATCGCCGCGGGGAAGGTAATATCGTTGGTAAACGGATTGTAACAAGCGTTTACGACGTGCCCTGCCATAACCCATTTAGTTCTGTCAACGTCTTGGTAAAGTTTATCGAGATTATCTTTCGTCAAAATTGCCGACATTTCGGTAACCGCAGCGTATAGCGACGCTTTCGGACTAAAAGACAGTTTATCGTAAAGCTCGTCCGCCTTGTCGGGATACCCCATTTTAACGACGATTTTGTTAAGTTTTAAAATGGCTTTTTGTTTAGTTTCGTCAGACAAAAAGTCGTTTCTTTGAATTCTGTCCTTATACGTATCGATGATTTCGCTAACCATTTCGACGACGTCCTTTTTAGCGGTTTCGCCGAAATAAACTCTTCCGTAATACAGCCCGATAGGTTCCGAAAAATAAGAAGAAGTCAGCCTATAAGCCTGTTTTTCGATAGTCGGGATATCTTGCACGCCCGACAAAACCTTTGAATACGTGTAGGCTATTTCGCGGATTTCTTCACTCAAATAAGGCGCCGCCGAAAGCAATTTTTTAACGTAAGCCCACGCTTTATAAAGTTCGAAGTTTTCTTCGCTGTAAAGCGTTTTAAATCCTTTTAAAAAGCGCGGATCGGCAACGATGATTTCCTCCGGAATATTTTCGCCGTACAAATCTTGCAACAGTTTTTTCAATCTAATCGGCTTTAACAAAGTGCAAACCCTTCTTGTAGACATCGGGTTGTAAGTTTTGACGTATTCCGACCATTCTTCGCTGCTTTTAACGAGCGTTGCGATAATAGCGTCGAACTTTATAGCGTTTTCAAGGTAAGTTTTTTGTTCTTCGTCTGTCAAGTCGGTGTATTTTAAAAGTGTTGCCACCATCTGCGACCAAACGCCCAAAAGCGCGTCGTGTTGCGGTTTCATTTCTTCTTTGTAATAAGTCGTATCCGGTAAAATAGTACTCGGTCCGCTCAGCATAAAGGCGTGATGCAGCGTATCTTTCATATTGGCGTCAACTTCGACGGCAAACGGCAAAGGCATACCTTGCAAAACGAATTCCTTAAGTTTTCTGTTAAGATCGCCCGTGGCTTTCAGTTTGTAAATCTTTTCAAGCGATTTTTGGACGGGTTTTATACCCTCGGCATTACGTTTTTTTACGTTTTTTACGAGTTTAAAAAGGTCAATCGCCTTTTGAACGTTAGGATCTTTAATTTGCATCCAGCCCTTCGCCATTTTATTGAAGTCGGAAGTTAAAAGTTCTTCGACTTCGGTATCGAGGTTGATAAACCCGCCCGTCGCCGGCTTATCCGAAGGGATTTCGGCACTGTCGAGCCATTCCTTATTAACATGCATGTAAAGGTCGTCTTGAATTCTGATTTCGTTGGACATAATACTTCTCCTTGTATTTATTGTCGGTAAGGTACGCTACGTCGATATCAAATTCGTTCGTATGTATTCGCTTACCTTATACGCAGGACTTTTGGTAGCGATTTGTAGCCCCAAAGCCCTTTATTTTTATCTATTTTACCATATCTAAAGCCTTTTTGTAAATAAAACCCCGCGATTTTTCAGTGAAAATAAAAATATTTTACATGTTTTTCGCTTTCAAAGTGTTTTTTCGCCGATTTTCCGACGTAAAACATTTTAAAACGCCTTAACGCATTAACGATAAATTTTACTTTTAATCGAAAATTTTCCCGATAATTCGAAAACAGTCTTTTATTCTTATTTGAATTTGCTCGGCGGTTTCCTGTCCGCCGTTTGAAAGCCAACTTATAAGTGTTGCCGCCGTGCACGCGGTAAGCGTAGTCATAAGATAGGACGTTTGAGTTTCGTCCATATCGATTCCGCTAAAAAAGACGTCTTTTACGGGCGACAAATACTTTATATGAGACCGAAAAATAAAATCTATCCGATTACACTCGACTATCGCCTTCAACAACACCTTGTTTTCCATCCAAGTACGAATAAATGTAAGCGTAGTTTGCTCGGCATTCCACACGGAAAGTTTTTTATATTGTTTCGCAGTCGTTTCAAAGACGTTGTCGCATAAATAAGTCAATACGTCCGACGTGTTGTCGAATAATCTGTAAAAAGTAGCGCGACCGACCGACGCCGCTTTTTGAACCTCCGTTACCGTTATTTCGGCAAAATTTTTATTCTGTAAACACTTTAAAATTCCGTCGCCTATTTTTTGAGCCGACCTTATCGCCCTTTTATCGTTTGAAATATGATACATGTTTTAACCGCCTTGTTTCGTTACCGAAAAAAAAATTTACGGAACTATTGTATCACAAAAACAAATATGATACAATAGTTTTACAACATTTTTTAAG
>CAYNYV010000111.1:0-2461 GCA_964401515.1 uncultured Christensenella sp. | reverse complement strand
GTAACGGTAAATACTTTGCCGTTTTTAATTTCTTCGATTTCTTTTTCTTCTTCCGCTAAAACGCTTATAGCCTTTTCGGATAAAAGAACAGGGTTAAGACCAATGATAAGGACTTCGATTTCTTCGCCTACTTTAGATGCATAATCTGCTTTGTTGTATTTTTCGCAATCAAGCTCTTCTTTAGGCAGAAGGATTTCCTTTTTGGTGTTATTGATGTATAAAGCTAAACCTTCATCCGTAGCAGAAGAAATAGTTGCAACTATTTTTTGCCCCTTTCTGAATTTTTGTTGGCCATTTTCAAGCTTAGCAACAGCTTCTTCCATCTCGTTTACAGTTTTAACTTCAGTGACTACTTCTTCCATTTTTGAGAAAACCTCCATTGATTGTTCGGGTGGAGTAGATGCCCCCGATACAATACCTACCTTTAAAAAATTAACATACTTTGATGCGTCAAACGAGTGCGTATCGCTGACAAAGCAAACGTTGGTACAGTGCCGTGATGACAGTTCGTAAAGTTTACGGGTATTGTTTGAAGATTCATCCCCGACGACTATCATCGCGTCGCATTTTTTCGCCAAATCGACGACTTCCCTCTGACGCTCCCTTGTAGTATAGCAAATAGTTTGAAAAATCTCAACTGTTTTTGTATAACTTTTTTTAAAAAGTTGTAAAAATTTATTAAATTTATCGATATTTAGGGTTGTTTGGGCTACTATACAGACTTTTTCGAGAGAATTATAGTCGTAATTTTCGTCGAACTCGTTAAACACGAGAGGTTCGCCGTTTTTCACCCAACCGGTCGTCGCAATGACTTCGGGATGATTTTTATCGCCGACGATTATTATTTTGTAACCATTTTCGGAATACTCTTTAACAATGTCGTGTATTTTTTTGACAAAAGGACAAGTGCAGTCCACCACTTTTACGCCGCGGGATTTTAATAGTTCGATATCGTTTTCCGTCGCCCCGTGCGAACGTATGACTACCGTCCCTTTATCGAGCCCGTCTAAAGAATGAATTATCTTTTTACCGTCTTTTTCGATGGTCGCGTTTACGATTTTATTGTGAACGAGTTCGCCGTAGACGTATACGTTTTCGTCGTCGAGGTTTTTAACCGCGTCGACGGCGCGTTTCACGCCCATGCAAAAGCCGTTGTTTTTTGCAAGAAAAATTTCCATTATACTTTGACTTTCTTGTGCGGGATTTCTCCCGTTTCAAGCAATTTATCCCTAATTATTTTATCTGCCCTTTCCAAAGTTTCGCCATTGAGTTTTTCACCGTAAAACTCGCTTAAATCGAAAGGTTCGCCTATTTTGATATAGTTACGCCTAAACAGACGGGATTTACCTTCGATAAAAACCGTTTGTACGGGAACTCTGCTTTTTATCGCTAAAAGCGCCGCGCCGCCTTTTAAGGGCAAAAGTCTTTCTTTGGTTTTATTCCTTGTGCCTTCGGGAAAAATCAAAAGACGATCGCCGCCTTTTAACAGTCTTATACAATTAAGTAAGGTGGACGGCGAAGGATTGTCACGGTCTATAGGGATTCCGCCGACGGTTTTTAAAAACCATCCGACAATCTTAGGCGAGAAACTTTCCTTTTTACCGAGAACGAAAATTTTGCCTTTATATTGCATTCCCACTATAAAGGAATCGGCGTTTGATAAATGATTCGAAACAATTACGCACGCACCTTCGTACGAATTCTTTTTGCCGATTGTTTTAAAGGGAAAAAGAAAACGTATTATAGGCGTTGCGATGATTCTGATAACGTTATATAAAAACATATGTAAACCTAATGGCTTTTATATTGCCGAGTTTAACAAAGATTTAAATGAAGGAAGATAATCCCTCCGTCAACTGCGTTGACACCTCCCTTGCAGTCAAGGGAGGCGACGGTTAGGAAAATGCGGTTTGTTAGATAATCGTTAAGCGCGTGGAGGCAAAAAAGTAAGAATTTTATCTACGACTTCGGAAATGCTAAGGGAGGACGTATCGATGACAATTGCGTCGTCTGCGATTTTCAAGGGTGAAATCGCGCGATGACTGTCGTTGTAGTCACGTTTGTTAACGTCTTTCAAAACGTCGTCGTAATTTACGCTTTCGCCTTTCGCGATAAGTTCTTTATAACGTCTTTCGGCGCGGACTTCGGGCGAAGCCGTAATATAAAATTTGTATTCGGCGTCGGGCAAAACGACGGTACCGATATCCCTTCCGTCCAAAATGCAATCGTTTAATTTTGCGACTTCACGCTGCATTTCGACCATTTTTCGTCTTACCGAATTGAGCGACGATATATTGGAGGACATCATTGAAACTTCGTTTTCACGAATTCTTGCGGAAACGTCCTCGCCGTCGAGAACGGTAATCTGTTTGCCGTTTTCGTAACGGATTACGAGATTTATGTCGTCTATAAAAGCGGAAACGGCGTTTTCGTCAAGACAATCTATATTGCGTTTTAACGC
>CAYNYV010000110.1:0-2476 GCA_964401515.1 uncultured Christensenella sp. | reverse complement strand
ATCCGGCGGAAATGGAACTCGAAGGGATTTCTTGTATAGAAGCAATTACGTGCGGTAAACTAACGGTGTGTTCTTCGTCGAAAAAATCTGCGACAAGCGGTTATACTGTAGATAAGCGGTGCGTGTTTAAAAACCGCAACGCCAAGGATTTGGCAAGGGTGATTGATTATTGGATTGAACATCCCGAAGAAAAAGCATTGTGCGAACAAAAATATCTTGAAAGTTCGCTTGCGTTTAATCAAGACGAATGCATGCGAAAAATGGAACTTATGATAACGGAAGTTGTAAATGAGAAAAAGAGAAAAGAAAGTAATTTATTATAAGGACGAATTACGCGACGACTTTGCCGGGACTAATATAAAACCCGACGTTATAGATTCAAAGTATGATTTCGTTCCGAAAAATTTTTTCTATCGAACTGCGTCTTGTCTTTTGCGTATTATCGCAATGCCGATTATTTCCTTTATCGAAAGGGTAATATACGGCGTAACTTTTAAAAACAAAAGGGCGTTAAAGAGATTAAAGGGTTGTTACTTATACGGAAATCATACGGGCGTGTACGACGCGTTTACGCCTAACTTGCTGTCTTTTCCGTACGCCAAAACAAAGATAATCGCTTCAGCCGACTCTGTATCGATAAAAGGACTTAAAAATATCGTAAAAATGCTCGGCGTTATTCCCGTTCCGACGGGTATGGACGGATTAAAGGAATTTGCCGCGGCGGTCGATTATTGTCATCTAAAAGGCGAAAACATTGCGATTTACCCCGAAGCGCATATTTGGCCGTATTATACGGGCGTAAGGCCGTTTACGGCAACTTCATTCAGATATCCCGTAAAAGACGGCGCCCCGACGATTGCGTTTTTTACCGCGTTTAAAAAGCCGAAGGGTGTGTTTCACTTCTTTAGAAAAACGAAAATCGTCGTTTACGTAAGTAACCCGATTTATTCCGATACAACGCTTAGTCCTAAAAAGGCTCAACTAAAACTAAGGGACGACGTTTATGCGTTTTTTAAAGATTGCTCGAAAAATCATAGCGATTACGAATACGTTCGTTACGAAAAAATACAAGAAAACCTTTTTGACGAGGTTGCCTAATTTTTTAAAAAAAAGTGGGGCTATAAGCCCGTTATCGGTACTTTTGGAGGTTGTTTGTAAAAATAACGATATAACTTATGAAACTGCGGCGCGAAAATGCGCCGCATTTTTCTTGACGTAAATAAAAAATGATGCTATAATTTTACATAAACGTTAATTACATAGTATTACTACTTTAAAGAGGTTTAAAGATATGGCTCGTGAAGAATTAAACAGAAATTTAGCGCAAATGCTTAAAGGCGGCGTCATCATGGACGTAACCACGCCCGAACAGGCGAAAATAGCCGAGGCTGCCGGTGCGTGTGCCGTTATGGCACTCGAACGTATTCCCGCCGATATACGTGCCGCGGGCGGCGTTTCGAGAATGTCCGACCCCAAGATGATTAAAGGTATTCAAGACGCGGTTTCCATTCCCGTCATGGCGAAATGTCGTATAGGGCATTTTGTCGAAGCGGAAATTTTACAAGCGATAGACATCGACTACATCGACGAAAGCGAAGTTTTATCTCCCGCCGATAACGTTTATCATATTGACAAAACTAAGTTCCAAGTACCTTTTGTGTGCGGTGCCAAAGATTTGGGCGAGGCGTTAAGAAGAATTCAAGAAGGCGCTTCGATGATTCGTACTAAGGGCGAACCGGGGACCGGCAACGTCGTTCAAGCCGTTACTCATATGCGCCTTATGCAGTCGGCAATACGCAAGATAACGTCTATGCGCGACGACGAACTTTACGAGGAAGCAAAGACTATGCGCGTTACCTACGATTTGGTAAAGTACGTCCACGATAACGGAAAACTGCCCGTCGTCAATTTTGCCGCCGGCGGCGTTGCTACTCCCGCGGACGCGGCGCTTATGATGAAACTCGGCGCGGAAGGCGTTTTCGTCGGAAGCGGCATATTTAAATCGGGTAACCCCGAAAAACGTGCGCGCGCTATCGTAAAAGCAGTTACCAATTTCGACGATCCTAAAATTTTAGCGGAGATTTCCGAAGATTTGGGCGAGGCTATGGTCGGTATCAACGAGCAAGAAATTGCGCTTTTAATGGCTGACAGAGGTAAATAATTTTGAAAATCGGCGTTTTTGCTCTGCAAGGGGCTTTTATAGAACACGAAAACTGCCTTAAAAAATTAGGCGTCGAAGTTTACGAGATAAGAAGGAAAGAGCAATTTTCTTCGGATTTCGACGGGTTTGTTTTGCCCGGCGGCGAATCGACCGTTCAAGGCAAACTTTTGCGTGAAGAAGGTCTTTTAGAACCTTTAAAGGCGGCTATCGAAAACGGCACCCCCGTTTTCGGTACTTGCGCGGGAATGATTCTTCTTGCAAAAAAACTCGTCGACGACGAAACCGTACATTTAGGCGTATTAGATGCCGTCGTAA
>CAYNYV010000109.1:0-2587 GCA_964401515.1 uncultured Christensenella sp. | reverse complement strand
GAACGCGTGCTATCGACAGAAGCTTGAAAAACGTAACCGTTTTGGAAGATACGCCGGACTTGCTCGATTTAGATTAAAACCTTGTTTTTATTCGGCACATCGTCAAACATTAATTTGTAGGCAAAAGTCACGCTATAAGCCTATTATCGGGTAATTTTGAAATCTTAAAAACGCAAATTGCGTTTAATATAATAGCTTTAAACGGAGAATGACAATATGAAAGCAATAGAAAATATTTCCTTTGAAAAAGTAACTTTCGACGGCGGATTTTGGAAACAAAGATACGATTTAAACAGATTTACGAGTTTAGAAAGCGTGTATAAACGTTTCGAAGAAAGCGGAAGATTTGACGCGTTACGGTTTAATTACGCGGAAGGGAAGCCCTATCCGCACATTTTTTACGATTCCGACGTTGCAAAATGGATAGAGGCTGTCGGGTACTTGATAATCAAGAACGGCGGCTACGAAAAAGAACAAAAGATTATCGACGACCTTGTCGACGACATGGCGAAAAATCGGCTCGAAAGCGGGTATTTGAATTCCCATTTTATTCAAATCGAGCCCGAAAACATCTTTAAACGCCGCGGCGACCACGAACTATATTGTGCGGGGCATCTTATCGAGGCAGCCATATCTTACGACAAAGCAACAGGAAAACACAAGTTTTTAGACGTTATGAAAAAATACGTCGACTGCATCGAACGTGCTTTCGTTATCGAAAAGACGGCTGAATTTCGAACTTGCGGACACGAGGAAATCGAACTTGCTCTTTTAAAATTGTTTGATTACACCGCAGATAAAAAGTATCTCGACCTTGCGATGTTTTTCATTAACGAGCGCGGCGTAACGAACGAATTCCACACCGATAAAGAACATCCCGTCGCTATTTTTAATTCGGTTTACGACCAAAGCGAAGTTCCCGTTCGCGAACTTGAAAGTGCCGAAGGGCATGCGGTAAGGGCGGTTTATCTTTATATCGCGATGTGCGAAGCATATTTGAAAACAGGCGACGAAAGTTTGAAAAAGGCTTGCCTTCGCTTGTTTGACGATATTACGACCAAAAAGATGTATATAACGGGCGGAATAGGTTCTTCGGCAACGGGGGAAGCTTTTACCGTTCCGTACGATTTACCCAATTTAGAGGCGTACACCGAAAGTTGTGCGGCACTCGGATTACAGTTATTTGCTTTATCTCTCCAAAAGACGGCAATCGACCACCGCTACGGCGACGTTATCGAAAGGATTATGTACAACAATATGCTGTCGTCGACTTCGCTTGACGGAAAGTCCTTCTTTTACGAAAACCCTTTGGAAATTCATCTTGCAGATATCGAAAAAGACAGATACTTGGACGAAAAAAAGAGGGTGCATTATCCTTTGCGGCACCGTGTCGAAGTTTTCGACTGCTCGTGTTGCCCGCCTAATTTGAACCGCTTGTTTGCAAGGGTAGGGGATTTCTTCTTTTCCGAAACGGAAAATACGCTCGTCGTTAACCAATATGCACATTTGACGCTTGAAAACGATCGCGTAGTTTTAAAGGAAGTTACCGATTATCCTTCGTGCGGCGTCGTAAACTTCGATATCGAAAAATTCGGCTATGAAAGAATATTGTTAAGAATTCCCGAATGGTGCGATAAGTATTCCGTTACGGGTGCGGCGTATAACGAAGTTGACGGCTATATCGAAATAAACGGGTCTATAGGTCGGTTTACGGTAGATTTTTGTATGGAACCGTATTTTGTCGAAGCAAACCCTGCCGTTCGTGCCGACTGCGGAAAAGTCGCGCTTTTGTATGGACCTACCGTTTATTGCGTAGAAAGGCTCGATAACGATTACGAATTGAATTCTTTAAAAGTTTGCATCGATGAAAAAATAGAAAAGACTTTTTCAAACGATTATCAGATGCCGAATTTAAAAGTCGACGGCTATTGCCTTGTCCCGTTTGACGGATTGTATCAAAAGGCGAAACAAGCGAAAAACTCGGTCACTTTGCATTTTAAGCCTTATTGGACTTTTGCAAATCGCGAGGAGTGCGATATGCTCGTTTGGGTTGCGGCGGCGGATAAATAGGCAATAAATAGACAAAAAGACAAAAAACGGACCGACTAAAGTTGAAAACTTTAGAACGGTCCGTTTACATATTAAATTGACAAATAGCGTGTAAAACGTTAAATTTTAGTATGTGACCAATCGCTTGGCAAAAGTTGTTTTAATTAAGCTTCGGGATTTTGCGTGTAAACCATGTCGGGATATTCGCCGTATAAAACCCAAACTTCCTTTGCCGTTACGCCTTGCAGTGAAACTATCGTCGGGTCCGACACGGAATCTTGAACGAAGAGAATTTCCGTTACCGAATTATCTACTTCGAGCACCGTCCAAGAATTTAAAGATAAAGTAAGCGTTCCTTGCTGCAATAAAGCGCCTTGAGCGGTTTTTGTTTCGTAAGAAATCGAAGTAGCGTTCCACTTGTTATAAACGTTTACGATTTTAGGCCCTTCGCAAAATTCCCAATGTAGGGTAATTTTTACAGTCTGTTCGGCGTAATTTATAAAGTTTGTCTGCGCTTCTTCGGTAAGTCGGTAATTTA
>CAYNYV010000108.1:0-2687 GCA_964401515.1 uncultured Christensenella sp. | reverse complement strand
CGAGTTCGGTCGAAACCAAATCGTCGTATTTTACGTTGTCGACTTGAATTTGCAAATCTATTCTGTCGAGCAGCGGACCGGAAATTCTTGCCCTATACTTTCTTATTTGAGCGTCCGAACATTTACACTCGGCGTTTTCCGAACCGAAATTGCCGCAAGGACAAGGGTTCATACTTGCGCAAAGCATAAACTTAGCGGGGAATTTATTACTTCCTTTAGCCCGTGAAACGGTTATAACGCCGTCTTCTATAGGTTGGCGCAAACATTCCAAAACCGTCCTCGGGTATTCGGGCATTTCGTCAAGGAACAAAACGCCGTTGTTGGCAAGGCTGACAAGTCCCGGTAAAACATTGGCTCCGCCGCCGACAAGCGCGATACGCGTAGCCGTATGGTGCGGCGACATGAAAGGTCTTACCTTAATTATACCTTCCGTATGGGAAAGGTTACCGGCAACAGAGTGTACGGCAGTAGTTTCCAAAGCCTCCTCGAAAGTCATATCGGGCATAATGGAAGGTATACATTTGGCGAGCATAGTTTTACCCGCACCAGGCGCGCCGACCATTAAGATATTGTGTCCGCCGCTTACGGCGATTTCCAACGCGCGTTTAGCGACGAACTGACCTTTTACGTACATTAGGTCGTTACGAAAATCCGTTTCTTTGGGCGGTGTAAACTCTTTAGGTACGGTAACGGCGATTTCCTCGCCTTTAAAATATCTGACGGCTTCGTTAAGCGACGAAACCGCTATTATCTTTATACCTTTTATGTAACACGCTTCTTCTTCGTTTGCCTTGGGAATAACGACCGTTTCGTACCCCATTGCCTTTGCCGAAAGACATATAGGCATAACGCCCGTAACCGGTCTTACGGCACCGTCTAAGGAAAGTTCACCCAAAACGACTGTTTTGTCGATAGGTCTTTCCATACCCGCTTCGGTCGCGCGAAGCAAGGATATGGCTATAGCCAGATCGAGCTTCGAACCTTCCTTTTTAACGTCGGCGGGTGCCAAATTGACGGTTATTACCGCAACGGGAAAGTTTTTGCCCGAATTTTTAATCGCGGCGCGAACCCTTTCCTTGGATTCCTTTACCGCAGTGTCGGGAAGCCCTACTATATCGAATTTAGGAAGCCCTCTCGAGATATCGACTTCTACGTCGACGGGTAAACCGTCTAAACCTTGCAACGTGTAACTTGTAATTTTGGATAACATATTTCCCTCATCTCGTGTTTTTTTGCGTTAGTTTTCTTTTGTTACGAAATGTTTTTACCGTTCGACATTGTAACTACCAACGTGAATTATCTGCCGTCGATAAAAAATTCCCTATATTAAATAATGCAACAAATTTTAAAAGTTGTCAACGATTTTTTCCGCATTATTATAATAATATATGTTTGTCGCAAGAAAAATTTCATACATAGTTTTTAAAAATGTTCCGCAAAATACTTTCATGCTTATAATTTTTATCCGCGCGATTGTGATTTTCGTAACGCTTATAATCATCATGCGCCTTATGGGTAAACGCCAAATCGGCGAAATGCAACCTTTCGAATTCATTATAACGCTTTTAATCGCGGAAGTCGCTTGCGTACCTATGACCGACGTGTCGATCCCCCTTATCTACGGCGTGGTTTCCATAGTTGCGGTGTTTATACTTCATCAACTTTTAACCGTTTTCGAACAGTTAAGCGAGCCTTTCAAGCGCGTCGTCGACGGAAAGCCCGCTATCGTAATCAATAAAAACGGCGTCGATTTAAAAGAACTTAAAAAAAACAATATGGACGTAAGCGATTTAATAGAATCTTTGCGTGGTACGGGCAATTTTTCGCTCGACTCGGTATATTACGCGATTTACGAATCCAACGGTAAACTTTCCGTCCTCGAAAAACAGACGGAGGAAAAAGACAATTCGGGTGAACTCCCGCTTCTTCTCGTTACGGAAGGAAAAATCGATAAAAACAACTATAACATTTTGAAACTCGACGAAAAAACATTTAAGAATTTTTTGAGCAAAAACCGAATAAATAGCATTAAAGACATCGAAGTATTGACCGTTACGGAAAGCGGAAACGCCTACTTGCAAACTAAAGGTCAGACATATAGAAAAACAAAACTCGACCTAAAGGAGGACTGATGGTAAAATCTATTATATCGGTAATCGTCGCGACGGCACTTATCGCGGCGGGCGCATACCTTGAAAACGCAAACCTTAAAAAAAGTTTTGAACAAATAATAAACGCTACCGACGAAATAACGCAAAAACTTGAGGAAAAATCCGCCGAAGTCGAAGATATTTTGTCCCTTCAAAAACTGTGGATAGAAAAAAAACGAGCGTTACACGTATATATCCCCCACGCCGAAATCAAGGAACTCGATTTATGGATATCGGAATGCGTAACTTACGTAAAGTTTAAAAAATACGACGAGGCAATCGCAAAACTTACCGTCGTAAAAGAACTCTGCGAACAAATTCCCAAAACTTTCGCGGTAAAATGGGAAAACTTGTTTTAACCAAACAATTATTTCAAAAATAACGCGATAACGGGCTTATACGCCGACTTTTTAGAATTTTTTGCGGTAAAATTTTCAAACCGCCGAAAATAATTTTTAAAAAAATAAAATTGTTATTTTAAAAATAACGCCATAATTGCTTGCCGTTTAAAGACATTTGTAGTATAATTAATTACAA
>CAYNYV010000107.1:0-2724 GCA_964401515.1 uncultured Christensenella sp. | reverse complement strand
TAAAAATTCAAACGAAACGGCTTGCTAAATGGTATAATATGTGAAAAACGAAGGGGAGGACGCTTCTAACAAGTTTTTCGGTTGCGTTTTCGTTGCTTAAAAATGCGACGAACGGCGTAAAAGGTTGTTTTTAGCATACGGTTTTATGTTAATTTGTCCTAAAAACGTCTATGAGCGATAGTGTCAAGAATCGCTTGGTGGATCAATATTTAACCGCGCTTGCTTCAGGCGACCGAAAGGCGATGGAAAACCTTTACGATTTAGTATCCCGCCCCCTGTATGCCTTGTGTTACAGTTATTTCCGCAACAAGCACGATAGCGAAGACGCTTTGCAAGAATCTTTTCTTACCATAAAGCGGGAAATCGGCAGGTTTAACGGCACGAACGGTTTCAATTGGATTTACACCATTACAAAAAACTGTTGTCTTAAAGGGATTAGAAAAACCGAAAGGGTTAAGTCTATAGACTTTACCGATTCGGTTGCGGTAAATAAATATTTGGGCAGTGAAAGCACGGACGAACCGGTTGCTTTCGACGAGTCCGGCATAATAAAGTTAAGTCGCGATATTTTAGGCGATAACGAGTTCGAAATTTTAATTTATCGCGCCGTGTACAATATGTCGTTTAAAGAAATATCCAAGTTTACGGGGCACGTGGAAGCCACCGTAAGATGGCAGTATCACAACGCTATTTCAAAAGTCCGCAAAGAATACGAAAGGAGGTGCGGTGATAAATGAAAAACAAAGATATAGAAAAACTTTTTGCTTCCGTTGCGCCCGCAGTTCCCGACAAGGACGTGAAAAATAAAATTCTTACGGCAGCCGCGGCGATTCCGGTTATATGCGATAAACCTATAAATAAATTTTTGGTATTTACCAAACGCTACGCTCTTTCGTTTGCTTGTTTATTGATAGTCTTTGTTGCGGCGGTAACTATGCTGGGCGTGTATAATACGAGTTATTACGAAGTCTATCTCGACGTTAACCCTTCTATAGAAGTTTGCGTTAACCGTTTCGGCGTTATAAATAAGGTAAAATACATTAACGAAGACGCTAAGGAATGTCTTAAAGGGGTAAACCTTAAAGGCAAACGCCCCGAGGACGCCGTTGAAGACATCGCTTATATTTTGGACCAAAGCGGATATTTTGACGATCGGTCGGAACTTTTCGTAAGCGGATATTCGGAAGAGTTCGACGAAGTAGATAAAACCGTCGAAGCCCTTTACTATCTTTTAACCGACTTAGCCGAACAAAAAGGCTATTCGGTGCAAGTTTTTACGGGCGAGTTTACAAAGGAAGAAAAAGACGCCGCTACAAAGGCGGGTATTTCTCCCCTTAAGTACAGTATTATTTCAGAAATTATTTCTCTCGACGACCGTTACGAAATACAGGAACTTTCCTCGCGTACGATGGGGGAACTCAACGACGCTTATACTAAATTGAAAAGTTCTCTGTCGCAAGATGTTATCGACAGCGCGGCGGCTTTGAGAATTACCCCGATGCGCTACAAACTTATCGAAGCGTTAAAGGAATACGGTTACGATTATGCGTCGCTTGTCGGTTACGGCACGGCAGCGCTCGAAGAACTTTATGACGCAAAAAAACAAGAAGCTCAAGTTTTGCATGAACAGATCTTAAAGGATTTTGCCGAAAAGTACGGCGTAAGTCTCGAGGTTTACAGAACGGTATATAACATTATGCAACTCGATGAAAGTTACAACACTCCCGAAAAGGAAAAAGAACTTCTTAAAAAATCCCTTTTCGAGCTCAAGGCTCTTGAATTCGCGCTTGAAAAATACGACGTCATCAAAGACTTGTTCGATTAATTTTTTCGCTCGCCAAAATAGCGGCGCAACGGAAAACAAAAAAACGGATTACACTCTCTCCTACAAATATAGAAATTCAAAAAAGGGTTCTTTCGATTCGTCGGAAGAACTCTTTTTTGACGCCGAATCGAAAACAATATTCGCGAATAAGTAGTTGTCAAAAAACGGCGGTTAGCGTTATAGTGCTTTTAGGCGTTTCGTTTGTATCGAAAATTAACATTGCTATTTAGTTCGTATCGATAATTTGTCGTGCAAAAATAAAGATATACGCTTATATAATTCAATAAATCTGTATCGAGAAAGCGGGAAATTTAGAAAACGGGCGAAAAACGATTGCATAGAAGCAAAAACTGTGGTATAATAGCAAAGCAAAAAAATTCACACCCGAATGCTTACGGCGAACCGTGGCTTTCAAAAAACATTTCATCGGAAAGCGCAACCGCCTGTTTACGGGGCGTCGGGGAGGATTAACGGAGGCACATTATGGAAGTTACAACTATGAAGCAACTTCTCGAAGCGGGCGTTCATTTCGGACACCAAACGAGAAGATGGAACCCTAAGATGAAAAAGTACATCTACGGCAGCAGAAACGGTATTCACATCATCGATTTGCAAATTACTTTAAAACTTATCGAAGACGCTTACAGATTCGTTGCCGACGCAGTTAAGGACAACAAGACGATTTTGTTCGTCGGTACCAAACGCCAAGCGCAAGAAGCTATCCAACAAGAAGCGGAACGTTGCGGTATGTACTACGTAAATTATCGTTGGTTGGGCGGTACGCTTACCAACTTTAAGACCATTCGTTCCAGAATCGACAGACTTAACAAACTCGATCAAATGGAAAAAATGGGCGAATTCGACCTTCTTCCCAAAAAAGAAGTTCTCGAATTAAAGAA
>CAYNYV010000106.1:0-2816 GCA_964401515.1 uncultured Christensenella sp. | reverse complement strand
CGAGCCCCGTTCACACCAACGAATACTTTATCAACCTTGCTAAAACCTTGGAAGATATGGGCGCCGACAATATCTGCTTAAAGGATATGGCAAACCTTTTACTTCCTTACACCGTTTACGAACTCATAAGCGGTATGAAAAAGGTTTTAAAACCCGAAACCAAAATTCACCTTCACACCCACAACACGTCGGGTACGGGCGATATGGTTAACTTAAAGGCTATCGAAGCCGGTTGCGACATCGTCGACTGCGCTTTGTCTCCTTTAGGCAACGGTACATCTCAACCCGCAACCGAACCTTTGGTGGCGACTTTGCAAGGCACCGAATACGATACGGGTATCGATTTAAATAAGCTTCTTCCCATAACCCAATATTTCCGCGGCGTTGCCGACGAACTTAAGGCAAGCGGCGTTTTATCCGACAAGGTTTTAAAGGTAGACATCAACACTTTGGTTTACCAAGTACCCGGCGGAATGCTTTCAAACCTTATCAACCAATTAAAGCAACAAAACAAGTCGGAAAAATTAATGGAAGTTTTAGCCGAAGTTCCTAATGTAAGAAAGGATTGCGGTTATCCTCCTTTGGTTACCCCCAGCAGTCAAATCGTAGGTACTCAAGCAGTTCTTAACGTCTTAATGGGCGAAAGATACAAAATGGTTACTAAGGAATTTAAAGGACTTTTGAAAGGCGAATACGGTAAACTTCCCGCCGATCCTAATCCCGAAATCGTTAAAAAGGTTGTCGGCGACGAACCTATCGTAACACACCGCCCCGCGGACGACATCGCGCCCGAACTTGAAAAGTATAAACAAGAATGTGCCGAATACGTTCAACAAGAAGAAGACGTTTTGTCTTACGCAGTATTCAATCAAGTCGCAATCAATTACTTCAAGTACAGACAAGCGAAACAGACGGGCGTCGATAAAGACCTCGCGTCCGATAAAAACCGCGTTTATCCCGCGTAATATCTGTTGCGGTTAACGTAACAAAGCAACAATAAAATTACTGACGTTCGTATGAATTCCTGTTAGACGGGAACGTACGGACGTCGGTTAATTAATTTGAAAAAATTGCCGTAAGGAGGAGATATATGAACATCGTTGTAATCGGCGGCGGTCCCTCCGGAATGATATCGGCGTACTATTCTTCGCTTTACGGCAATAAAACCGTTTTAATCGAAAAAAACGAAAAGCTCGGCAAAAAACTGTATATAACGGGAAAGGGGCGTTGCAACGTTACAAATAACTGCGACGCTAACGAATTTTTGCAAAACGTAATCACAAACTCGCGTTTTTTGACTAGCGCTATTTATAATTTTACGCCGAGCGATTTAATGACTTTGCTTCAAGCAAACGGTTTGGAATTAAAAACCGAAAGGGGAAACAGAGTGTTTCCCGCATCGGATAAATCGAGCGACGTAATTAAAACGCTTGCAAATATGCTAACGCAAGCAAACGTCGAAGTAAAACTTAACGAAACCGTCACCGATATTAAAACTTTCGATAAACGTGTCGAAAAGGTGGTAACCGACCGCGGCGTCTATCCGTGCGATAAGGTTATCGTCGCGACGGGCGGCGTTTCCTACCCCTTGACGGGTTCCACGGGCGACGGATATAAATTTGCCAAAAATTTAGGTCATAAGATAACTAATCCCGTGCAAGCACTCGTTCCCTTTAAAATCGAAGGAAACTATTGCGCCGATTTAGCGGGGCTTACCCTTAAAAACATAACTTTAAACGTCGAATATAACGGTAAACGCGTCGTAAGCGAGTTCGGTGAGTTGTTGTTTACTCATCAAGGCGTTTCCGGTCCCGTTGTCCTAACCGCTTCGAGCAAGATAAACCGCTACGAAAAGTCTAAAATAGAACTTTTCGTCGATTTAAAACCCGCACTCGACAATGAAACTTTAGACCAGCGTATTTTGCGCGACTTCGAGGAATTTAAAGGCAGAGAACTTAAAAATTCTCTCGGTAAACTGTTGCCGTCGAGCCTTATTCCGATAATTATTAAACGAAGCGGCATAAAGGAATATAAAAAGAACAGCGAGATTACTCGCGAAGAAAGACAAAAACTTTTATCTGCGATTAAAGCCTTTAAATTAGATTACGACGGACTTATGCCGTTTTCGCAAGCGGTAGTTACGTCGGGCGGCGTGAAAACGACCGAGGTAAATCCCAAAACGATGGAAAGCAAACTCGTAAAAGGTTTGTTTTTTGCGGGTGAAGTTTTAGACGTCGATGCCTTAACCGGCGGTTTCAATCTTCAAATTGCCTTTGCTACGGGCGCAAAAGCCGGCGAAAACGCCGCGACGGAATAAAGAGTCCTCAACCGTCATTGACATAGACAAAGGCTCTCCTCGTAGGAGAGCTGTCGCGTAGCGACTGAGAGGTTTCAAATGCCGTTCCTATGCAAGGGAAGGTGTCAACGCAGTTGACGGAAGGGTTGTCGCATAGAGACCGAAAGGTTTGAAGTACCGTTCTTAAACAACACCCGACAAAGGCTCTCCTCGTAGGAGAACTGTCGCGTAGCGACTGAGAGGTCGTAAAACTTATTAAACAACATAAAATCGATTATTCTTGCCGAAGTATGCGTTTCGGCATAAACATAAATTACTTGATAAACGTAAGGAGAATTTATGCTTAACATAGCACTTGACGGACCGTGCGGCGGCGGAAAAAGCACGGTTGCCGATATTTTAGCGTCGAAACTCGATATTTTGCATCTCGATACGGGTGCGATGTATCGCGCTTGCGCTTTGGCAGCGTTAAAACGCAATATAGATTGTCTTGACGAAAACGCCGTTTCCGCTTTTATAG
>CAYNYV010000105.1:0-2992 GCA_964401515.1 uncultured Christensenella sp. | reverse complement strand
CTATACATGCGCCTAAAGTACCGAAAGTAGCGATTACGTTTTCCTTAGCGATAAGCCCGGTAATCGCCGCGACGACGAATACCCAACCCCACTCGCCTAACTGACTACCGAAGCCGAGCGGCGTAAAGATAGGCTGAACAAGGCTTCCTAAGCCCGCCAAAATGCTCTCGTTCATGCGGTCGTCGCCGATAAACTGCCAATTCCACGTAAAGTGAGAGATAAACCAGATAACGATTGTCGACGCTAAGATAATGGTAAACGCTTTCTTTATAAAGTGCTTCGTCTTATCCCAAAGGTGGAGCATCAAATTCTTAAACCCGGGCATACGATACGCGGGGAGTTCCATTATAAACGGAGGAACGTCGCCCTTCATCGTCGTGTTACGCATAAGTATTACGCTTACGATTGCGGTTAAAATGCCGACAAGGTACATCGAATAGGTAATTATGTCGGCGTTTCCGATACCGAAGCAACTTATAATTGCACCCGCAACCGCAGTCAAAATAGGAAGTTTAGCACCGCAACTGAAGAAAGGTATTACCCTTACGGTTGCCGTTCTTTCGTTTTGGTCGGCTAAAGTTCTTGTGTTAATCATAGCGGGAACGGAACAACCGAAGCCCATAATCATCGGCATAAAAGCCCTACCGGACAAACCGAATTTCCTGAAAATTCTGTCCAAAATGAACGCAACGCGCGCCATATAGCCGCTGTCTTCCAAAATGGAAAAGAATAGGAATAACAATAAAATTTGAGGTAAGAAGGAAAGTACCGAGAAAAGTCCGCCGAGTACGCCGTCAACGAGCAAGCCTTGTACCCATTCGCTTGCACCGGCGCTTTCCAATCCTTGACTTGCACACGCCGTCAAAAAGTCGGTAAAGGTCGTAAGTACGCTTTGAAGCGCTACGCCCGGCGAGTTCAATCCGCCTTCCAAGCCTAAAAACGAACCTGCGTTAACGCCTTCAGCGAATTCGTCGATTGCGCTGTCGTAAGAGTATTCGAACTCTCCGTTTTCGTTTTTCTCGACGGTAACGGGGTGTTTGCCGTTATCGAGCGCGTAAAAACTTTTGCTCTCAACCGTAGCGTCGTCTAAATCTTCCAACAAATATTTAGTGCCGTTTTCGTCGAAAACGTAAGGTTTGACTTCAAAAGATATTTCGCCTTCTTCATTTACGCTTACGTCGGCAAGCTCGCCGTCTATAAAGTATTCTTTCGTTTCGTCGTAGTTATCTGCGGTTACTTCGACGCCGTTTGCGTCAACCGCGACGACTTCTTCTTCCTTAAAAGCGCCGAAAGAGCCTAAAAACAGCAAGTTTTCCGAGAAAGTCAAGTGGAAAATTAGGAAAAGTATTACCAAAAAGATAGGTATACCCCATACTTTGTGTGTCAAAACCTTGTCGATTTTATCCGACTTGGTAACTTTCGTCGCGCTTTTGTCCTTGGGCTTTGCCGTCGTCAAAACGGACGAGTAATTTTTGGATATGTATTTATACCTTGCGTCGGCGACTATCGCTTCGAAATCATTCCCGAAAGCGTCGTCGGTAAAGGTCTTTTTAAATTCTTCGACCATTCCCGTAGAAGTCGGATGCGCCGCTACTTCGAGTTCGTCGAGTTCCACTAACTTTATCGCGTGGAACAAGGAGTTTTTAACGCCTTGACCTTCTAATGCTATCTTGCAATCGCCTATAAGGTGCATAAGCGACGTGCCTTCCAAAACGGTCTTGCCTTTGCGTTTCGACTTGGAGGCTTCGTACGCCCTTTCCATAAGTTTATCGAGATTGGTTTCCCTAAGCGCGGAAATCGTTACGACTGGAACGCCTATTTTCGCTTCGAGCGTTTTCGCGTCAATCTTGTTGCCTTGCTTGGTTACCTCGTCTATCATGTTGAGTGCGATTACCATAGGAACGTCGATTTCCATTATTTGCGTTGTCAAATAAAGGTTACGCTCTAAGTTGGTCGCGTCGACGATGTTGATGACAAGGTCGGGATGTTCGTCGATGATGTAGTTACGCGCGATGACTTCTTCGGGCGTGTAGGGCGACAAGGAATATATGCCCGGTAAGTCAACAATCGAAATAGGTTCGGCGCATTTTTTGTAAGTGCCTTCCCTTTTATCGACCGTTACGCCCGGCCAGTTGCCAACGTGCGCCGTCGAACCCGTCAGCGCATTGAATAAAGTCGTTTTTCCGCAGTTGGGGTTGCCCGCTAAACAAAATCTTTTCATAAAATCTCCTCCATGGTAACGGCTTCGGCTTCGGTCTTACGCAAGGAAAGTTCGTAGCCGCGAATTGTTACTTCGATGGGATCGCCGAGCGGCGCGCGTTTTCTTAAATAAACTTCGGCGCCCGGGGTTACGCCCATGTCGAAAAGTCTTCTTCTGATTCTCGGCTCGCCCGCAACCGCTTTGATTACGCCTTTTTCGCCGATTTGAAATTCGCTTAATTTTTTCATTTATGTTAAACTCCTTTTATTTTTAAGGTGATTTTTGTCGTATTTTGTCGTTTGTCGTCGATTTTTTGAAAACGACGTTTCCGTCGGGGGTAAGTTATACTTTAATCCCTTACCCCGTCGGGAAAGCTTATAAGATGTATTTATTTAGGTATTGCAATTAAATTTATTACTTACACCACGATTATCTTCGTCGCAAGCACTTTGTCTAAGGCAAGGCGGCCGTCTTTTACTAAAATAATTATGCTTCCGCCGCTTTCCGATAGAACGCTTAATTCCGAATTAATAGTGATGCCTAAACTTTCCAAATGTTTTTTAGTTTTGTCGTCGGTTAAAATTTTGATAACCCTTAAATTTTTGCCTATCGGCGCGATTACTATCGGCATAAAACACCCTCCTAAAGCCAATAACGTTTGATAAATGTGAAATTTGTTTCATATTTTTTACGCTCAATATAATACCACCCTTTATCTAAGTTGTCAAGCGATTTTATGAAACTTTCTTCACATTTTTTAAAAATTGTGAAATTTTTTTCGTATTTTGCCTT
>CAYNYV010000104.1:0-3039 GCA_964401515.1 uncultured Christensenella sp. | reverse complement strand
TAAAGTTCTGTCCCCCGTTAAAAGGGCATTTTCAACGTCGGTTGCGGAAATTTTGTCTTGCGATGCCATAAGGGCGGTGCCGGCAATGATTCTTACCATATTATATAAAAAGCCGTTGCCGCAGACTTCTATTTTTACGTCGTTTTCGCTTTTCGTTATATTTAAAGAATAAATAGTTCTTACGGTAGTTTTTATTTCGGAACCGCTCGATAAAAAGCATTTAAAATCGTGGGTGCCGACGATTTCTTTTAAAACTTCGGCAGCGACGTCCTCGTTAAAATCGTCTATCCGAGTGGCGTAACGTTCTTTTAGCGGTAACGTTATATCGGAAATATAAAAGTTATACACGTAAGTTTTTCGTTTTGCCGTGTAGCGCGCGTGGAAATCGTCGCTTGCTAAGCGTGACGACAAAACTCGAATATCGTCGGGAAGTTTAGCGTTTACCGCAAGATGAAATTTTTCGGGCGGGATCGAAGAATTGGTATCGAAGTGCGCTATTTGACCTTCGGCGTGAACGCCCGAATCGGTTCTCCCGCTTGCGACGAGGGTGATTTTTTCGTTAGTTAAGTCGGATAAGGCGTTTTCCAAAACTTCTTGCACGGAAACGCCGTTTTTTTGACGTTGCCAACCGCAGTAATTAGTGCCGTCGTAGGAAATTTTTAAAATTATTCTCATATTACTGCCACCAAAAAGATATTGCAAAGTATTACGCCCGCAAGAACTGCTAAAGACAATATAGTTCCGATTAAATCAGGTAAAGTAAATTTAAGTTTTTTGTATTTGGTGCGGTTTTTGCTGCCGTTATAACATCTTGCGTCCATGGCATCGCCTAATTCGTCGGCGCGGCGGAAGGCACTTGTTATTAAAGGTATCAATACGGGAAGAAGTGCTTTTGCGCGTTTAAACAGGTTTCCGCTTTCAAAGTCGGCGCCGCGCGCTTTTTGTGCGGAAACGATTCTTTCGGTTTCCTCGGTTAAAGTGGGGATAAACCTAAGGGCGATACTCATTATTAAAGCGAGTTCGTGAACGGGGAATTTTATCAACGTTAAAGGTTTTAACAAACTTTCGATGCCGTCCGTTAAGGATACGGGGGTAGTGGTTAGCGTTAAAAGGCTTGAACCGAGTACCAAAAACAAAAGTCTTAACGCCATAAAAACGGCGTAGCGCAACGATTTATCTGTAATATTTCTTAAAAGCCAAACGTCTAAAAGGATTTTTGCGCCGTCTTCTTTATGCAAGAATAAGTTAATGATAAAGGTGAAAACGATAATAAAAATAATGGCTTTTACGCTTCGTAAAACAGACTTCAACGGAACTTTAGACATTAAAACGGCGGCAAGCAAAAAGCCCCCCGCAAGCAAAAAGCCCCAGAAGTTTTTTACGATGAAAATCATCGCGATATATAAAATTAGAAGGACAATTTTTGCGCGCGGATCCATACGGTGGACCGGCGATTTTACGGGGTAATATTGTCCGAAGGTTACGTCTTTCATAAATTATCGTCGTGTGCCCTAATGTAGTCGGCGAGTTTGTCTGTGAAATCGTCGAGGGTATAGTCGGTATCTATATTTACGCCGACCGCTGAAAGTCGTTCTTTTAAATAAGCGGTTACGGGGATTTCGAGACCGCAGTTTTCTATTAACGTTGAGTCGGAAAACAGTTCTTTCGGCGTACCCGTTTTTATGATTTTTCCTTTTTCGAATACGGCGGCTTTCGTGCAATGGTTGGCAACGTCGTTCATGTCGTGCGAAACCACTATAATTGTTTTTATTACGTCTTTGTGAAGCCTGTGTAAAAGTTCCCAAAGTTCGGTTTTGCCTTGAGGGTCCAAGCCGGCGCACGGTTCGTCCAAAATAAGAATCGAAGGTCTTGCGGCTAAAACGCCTGCGATTGCAACGCGCCTTTTTTGTCCGCCCGATAAATCGAAAGGCGATTTGTCTTTTACTTCGTTAAAGTCGAGCCCGACCGTTTCGATGGCGTTTTTGGCAAAAATTCTTACTTCGGTATCGGAAAGCGTCGGCATAAAGTTTTTGATGCCGAAACTAACGTCGTCGAAAACCGTTTCTGCGAAAAGTTGGTATTCGGGATACTGAAACACCATTCCGACGTCTTTGCGCAGCATTTTAAGTTTTGACTTTAATTGCTTTTTCTTGCGCTTGTTTATTCTGCCCGACGCGTCTTGAAAATTAAGGTCGTATTCCCCTACCGTAAGCTCGCCGTCTTGAATGGGGATAAGCGCGTTAAGGTGCTGGATAAAAGTCGATTTACCGCTTCCCGTATGACCGATTATGCCGAAAAATTCGCCTTCCTTTACGGTAACGGTTACTCCGTTTAAGGCAAAAGAGGCAAACTCGGTATTTTTATTGTATTGGTAAGTTAAGTCTTTACAAATTATATCCATAATCAAGCGTTGCCGAGAATTTTAAAAATGTTTTCTATAAGTTCTTCTTTATCTAAACAGTTTTTTATTTCGATACCATGTTTGCGTAATTTTTGACAGATTTTCAAAGCGACGGGCGGTTCCATTCCCGCACGGCTTAGTAATGCTTCGTCGGAAAAGATTTCGCGCGGGGTTCCCGTTTTTTCGATTACGCCGTTATTAAGTAAAGCCACGCGATCGCAATCGACGACTTCGTCCATATAATGCGTGATCGTAATAACGGTCATTTTTTCTTCGCGGTTTAATTTTTTAACGACCGACATCACTTCTTCCCGTCCCTTAGGATCGAGCATGGAAGTCGATTCGTCTAAAATGAGTATTTTCGGTTTCATAGCCAAAACGCCCGCAATTGCAACGCGCTGTTTTTGTCCGCCCGATAGTTTAGACGCCATCGAATTTTTGAATTCGTAAGTTCCCGTTTTTAAAAGAGCGAATTCTAAACGCTTAGATATTTCTTCACGAGGGACGCCTATGTTTTCGGGGCCGAAAACAATATCGTCTTCGACAATCGAAGCAACCGTTTGGTTGTCGGGGTTTTGAAAAACTATGCCCACGTTTTTACGTATTTCAAAAAGGTTTTCTTTCTTTTTCGCGTCGAG
>CAYNYV010000103.1:0-3096 GCA_964401515.1 uncultured Christensenella sp. | reverse complement strand
CCGCACGTAATTGCTTCTATACAAGAAATCCCTTCGAGTTCCATTTCCGCCGGATGAACGTAAATGTCGCACGCGTTTAGTACGTCGATAATTTCTTCACGCGTGTAAAACTTAAATATCGGCGCAACAGGCAACTTTTTAGCAAGTTTTTTATAATATTTTTCCTTAATACCCTGACCGCCGAGAACAAGTTGAATTTCGCTTTTATGTTTGGAGTAGTTAATCGCCTTAATAAGCGTATCTTGCGATTTTTCACGCGCGTACCTACCCGTTGAAAGTATGACGATTTTATTTTTCCATTCGTCGGGCTTTTCGGCATAACGCTTTTTTACGTAATCGTTGACGCCGTTGGAAATCACGTATCCTTTCGTCTTTTTATGAATGTGGCTTTCGAAAACGCTTTTTATAAATTCGGTCGGGTAATGTATTCCGTCGACTTTGGAAAAGAAGTGCTTCCAATTATAAACATAAAAGAAATGGTTTACGGGTGCGCACCATTGTAGTTTAACGTACGAAGTAAAATTTTCTGCTTGCGCGTGAAACCCTGCCGTTACGGGGATTTTCTTTTCAAGCGCAACGTGTAAAGCAGCGCTACCCAATAAAAATGGAGTCATAATATGAACTTCGTCTGCGCCGTCGAGCGCGCTTAAGATAATGTCTTTTTGCGGCTTGGCAAGGGTAACGCCGATTTTCGCGACGTAGTTGTTCAGTGCCTTACCTAAATTTATATTCGGCACTACATAACAGTTTTCCTTGCCTTCTTTATCCTTGTCGCCGCACAGAATCCTTACGGTATGTCCTTTTGAGCGAAGGTAATTAATAAGGTTCATCGCGGCAATGGTAGTACCGTTGTTTTCCTCCCCAAGCACGTCGCATGCTACGGTTATAATCATAAATCTCCTTTCAAAAAACTTATAATTTATCTATTGTGCTATGTTTTATTATATCAACGGAATTTCAATTTTTCTTCAACTTGCAACACTTGTTGCTCAATTTTTTCGTTTTATTTGTCTTTTAGGCGTTGTTTAAACATAAAAAACGGCAAAAATCGACCTATAGGCTGACTTTTACCGAATTTAATATATTAAATTTATTGTAAACTTTCCGCTTCGACGACTTGCTTGTAAACGTCGTTTTTCTTAATGCCGCGCTCTTTGGCGACTTTTTTTATCGCGTCCATTTTGCTTAAACCGTCCTCCATATAAAGGGCAACGTGCTTAAGAAGCGGTAAATCGTTATAGTCTTCTTTCTGATAGTTTCCTTCCACGACGATTACAAACTCTCCACGTAAATCGACGTTCGGGATCTCTCCTAAACAAAATTCGGTGCGACTTTCGAAAACTTTAGTTATTTCTTTGACGGCAACGGCTTTACGCCTTCCCAAAACCGAATAAAGATTTTGGCTTGTTTTTTCCAAATCGTGCGGCGCGCAATAAAAAATCAAACTTGAAGGAACTGTCGAATAACTTTCGAGGAGTTTTTCCCAATCGGCTTTCTTTTCGGGCAAAAAACCTATAAAAGTAAAATTCGTGCTGTTAAGCCCCGATAAAATAAGTGCGGGAAGCAGTGCGTTCGCACCGGGGACGACGGTAAATTCCTCGTCGTTTTCAATCAAAACGTTAACGAGAACGCTTCCCGGATCAGACAAAACGGGTGTACCCGCATCGGAAATCACCGCTACGGTTTTGCCCGACTTTAACATTTCCAATATTTTAGTCGAAGCGGCGGCTTCGTTAAACTTTTGATAAGACAAAAGTTGCTTTTTAATACCGTATTTATTTAAAAGAGGCAAAGAATGTCTTGTGTCTTCGCAAGCGATGACGTCTACAGAATTCAAAACTTCTATCGCCCTATAAGTAATATCACCTAAATTCCCTATCGGGGTTGATACAAAATACAACATAATTTTCCTTAAAACAAACGATAACGGGCTTATAGCCGCACTTTTGTAAATAATCGCCGAATGTAAAAACAGGGTTACCCTTTAAAATCAACCGCATCGTTAACAAAAATTCCTTCGATATTAAGCGGTGGTTTTTTACCTTTAACGCCCTCTATTAAAAACAAATATATCTCGCTTTTGCCTTTACCGACAATAAACCGAAGCCTTACGGGCTCTATTTTATTTTGCCTAAAACACGTCAAAACGTCGGTAAGCCTTTCGGGCTTATGGCACATATAAAAACGTCCGCCGTATTTTAACGACCTTGACGCGCACATAACTATATCCGAAAGAGTACAATCGACTTCGGCACGACATTTTGCAAGATGCTCGTCTTGAGAAATAAATCCGCTGTCCGTCTTTTTATAGGGGGGATTACAAAACGCCGCGTCGAATAAACCCTTTCCGTCGTAATCTTTCAAATTAGTATTGACAACCGTCATTTTCTCTTCGAGCGAGTTTAATTCGAGCGTTTCTTTACACATTTCGGAAAGACTCGACTGTATTTCGACGAATGTTACCGCCTCGCAACCGTATTCGCCGTAATAATGAAGCCCGACTATACCGCTTCCCGCACACAAATCGAGAACGTTTTTATGCTTACGTTTAGGAAAGCGCGCTAAAAGAACCGCGTCGCTGGTGAAGCGGTAAAGTTCGTCGGATTGAATGATTTTAAGTCCGCCAAGCATTAAATCCTCGATTTTTTTATCGGGTGTCAATATCATAAAAGGTAAAAAAACGTTAAAAGGGCCACCACGGATAAAGTGGCAACCCTTTTAAAATTATTCTTCGGAAGGAGCACCAACAGGACAATTGTCAGCGCAAGCACCGCAAGAAATGCAAAGATCTGCATTGATTTCGTACTGAGTGTCGCCTTGTGTAATTGCGCTAACGGGACAGTTGTCAGCACAAGCACCGCAAGAAATGCAAGCATCAGAAATCTTATAAGCCATAGTGTAATACCTCCGTTTATTGTTAATATTGCGTCGTATTCGACGATCGATATGTCTATTTTATCACAAAAAAATGATTTTGTATATGGATTAACCCATACTTTGCGATACTTTTTCAGTTATTTTTGATAAAACGACTTTATTCTTCGAGATTTTTGAGGGCTTCGCGCTCCTCGGCGGTAAGTTTTTCTTCGTCATCTG
>CAYNYV010000102.1:0-3159 GCA_964401515.1 uncultured Christensenella sp. | reverse complement strand
AATCTGTGTACGGCAATGGGGTATTCTGCGCGAACGTAAACGTAACCTTGCTTAGACCCTACCGCATAAGCGGCGATTGTCATGGCTTCGATTACTGCGTGAGGATCGCCTTCTAAAATCGATCTGTCCATAAACGCGCCGGGATCGCCTTCGTCTGCGTTACAGCAAACATACTTTTCGTCGCCGACGGCGTCTTTTGTAAACTGCCATTTTCTACCAGTCGGGAAGCCCGCGCCGCCTCTGCCGCGAAGCCCCGATTTAAGTATAGTGTCGATTACTTCTTGCGAGGACATCGAGGTCAATACTTTGATAAGCGCCTGATACCCGTCGTAAGCGATGTATTCGTCTATATTTTCGGGATCGATAACGCCGCAGTTGCGAAGCGCAACCCTCGTTTGTTTTTTGTAGAAATTAGTTTCCGATAACGAGGAAACTTTATGTTCCGCCGTAGCGTGATCGTCTTTATGTAAAAGTCTTTCGACTATACGACCTTTAACAAGGTGTTCCTCGACGATTTCCTTAACGTCGTCGACGGTGATTTTGCAATAGAAAGCACCTTCGGGATATACAATTACGACGGGACCGACCGCACAAAGCCCGAAACAGCCCGTTTGAACGGTCATTACGTCTTCTTCTAACCCGTTAGCTTTGATTTGAGCGTTGAATTCTTGTAAAATTTTAGCGCTGTTGTTGGAATGGCAGCCCGTGCCGCCGCATACTAAAACGTGACTTCTAAACATAATTTATCACCTCGTTTAATTGTTTGCCAAGTGATTTGCGACGATGTCGACAGCCTTTTTACAATCGACTTTCGTATACGTAACCTTTTCTTTACCGGGTACGTAAACTTCCACGACGGGTTCTTGTTCGCACGAACCGAGACAACCCGTTCTCGAAATCTTGACGTTTTTCAAATTCCTTGTCAAAATTTCGTCAACTAAAGCGTTGTACACCGATCTTGCGCCGGCGGCAAGACCGCAAGTTCCCATTCCTACCACAACTCTGATTTCATCGACGGATTTGTTATCCCTCATAATGATTTCAGACTGCATCTTTTCTTTAATCGCCTTGATGTCGGCTATTGTTTTCATATTTTAACACCTCTGAATTTGTTTTTATATTTTCCTTTATCGTTTCGCGTAAAAACGCGAGTACTTCGGGCGTAGTCATCGATATATCGCCTAGTTCTTTTTTTAAAGGGCGCGTGTCGAACGAAAATCTTTGTCCGAAAGCGTCGCACGTAAACGTTAAATCGCCGTCTTCGAGTCCGCCTACCGCCGTCATAACCGTTTCGGGCATATTTCCGAGCGGCGGAAGATCCAAACTGTTTACGTCAAACGTCGCCTTTACGGTCGTGCCGACTGATTTTTCGGAACTCACGATTAAGCCGCCGCCGCACTTTTCGGCAACGTCTTTTAAAAGTTTAAGTCCCATACCGCTTGTCCTTCCCTTTTTGGTCGTAAAACAACTTTCGGTAACTTTTTTTAAAGTATCGGCGTCCATTCCGAATCCGTCGTCCTGTACGGTAATCGTCAATAAATCGCTTTTTTGAATTACCGAAACCTCAACGAGTTTCGCCTTTGCCGAAATCGCATTATCGGTTAAATCCAATACGTGAAGCGATAATTCCTTCATAATAACGTCGTTTACGAAAAAACGCGATTTATATCGAATCAGTTATACTTAGCCAAAATGCCGGCGACGTCTTTTGCGGTTATTCTTCCGTAAACTTCGCCGTTAACGCTCATTACGGGCGCCAAGCCGCAACATCCGACGCAACGCGTCGCGTCGAGCGAAAACTTTTTATCCGGCGTTACTTCGCCGTTTGAAATCCCTAAAACTTTTGAAATTTCGTCGAAAATTTCACCCGAACCTTTTACGTAGCAAGCCGTCCCTAAGCAAACGCTGACTTGATATTTCCCCTTTGGATAAAGGGAAAATTGCGAATAAAAGGTTGCTACCCCGTAGACTTCGGAAAGCGGAACGTCGAAAGCCTCCGCTATCATAATCTGGACTTCCTTAGGTAGGTAGCCGTAAATTTCCTGCGCTTTTTGAAGCGCCGGCATAAGTCCGCCCGGCACTTTTACCAATTCGGCAAGCTCTTTTTTCAGTTGTGTTTCCTGTTCTAAAGTGCCGTCGAAAGGTATAACGATTTTTTTCATATAATCCTCCGTAACTTTTAAAAAAGTATGTTTTTCGCCGAAATTTTACGTCTTCGACGATTAACAATTTAGTTAATTATATCATACGCGCAAGCAGTTGTCAATCACTAAAAAACATTTATCGATATTTTTTGATTTTTTTGCATTTTTTGAATTCAAAGGCGGTATTATTTTCTTTGTTTTTCTGTTTCTTTGTTTTACACGGTAAACTCCTAGTTTTACACGGTAAACTCGTGCCGAGCGATAACGTGATTTTGATACGCCGGTTCGAGTTCGTCGAAATAACCGCTCCAACCCCACACGCGAACAATTAAATTCGGATACTTACCGGGGTGTTTTTGAGCGTCTTTAAGTTTGTCGCGATTGACGGCGTTTACTTGCATTTGATGTCCCCCGCGGCGTATAAAAGTTCTGACGAGCATAGCAAGTTTTGTTTTTCCCTCGTCGTTTCTGAAAACCGTATCGTGAACTTCGAATGTAAAAGGTCCGCCGTTGATGATTTTTTTCATATCGAACTTAGTAAACGATTGCACCGCCGACAAAGGTCCGTTTAAACGCGTCGTAACGGAAGGAGAAAAACTCGACGCAAAAGGCTCGCCCGCTTTTCTTCCGTCGGCGGTAGCACCGACTTTCGCGGCACTTAAAATATATTCCATCGCGCTACCGGTACCCGCACGATAAATGCCTCCGTATTGATTTGGTTTTCCGTTCACGAACGTCGCAAAATTATCCATTAAAAATGCCGCTTTTTTATCGACGCCGTCCTCGTTGTTGCCCATTTTAGGATAAGACAGTAATTTTTTACGCAACTCCTCGTAACCACAAAAATTTGCCTTTAATGCCTCCTTTAATTGCTTTGCCGAGACGATTTTTTCTATAAACACAGCCTTTTCAATAGCTTCCAAAGCATCCGTGGCGTTTGAAATACCCGAGCCGAATATCTTGGAAGCAAAAGCCGCGCTATACGCCGTGTGCTCGGATTTTTTCAACCAAGCGA
>CAYNYV010000101.1:0-3233 GCA_964401515.1 uncultured Christensenella sp. | reverse complement strand
AAAAAACTCGTCGACGACGAAACCGTACATTTAGGCGTATTAGATGCCGTCGTAAGACGTAACGCATACGGTAGGCAACTCGGTTCGTTTAAAACAATTTCTGATTTTAAAGGAATAGGCGACGTGCCGATGACCTTTATCCGCGCGCCTTATTTCGAGTCGGTCGGAAAATCCGTCGAGGTTTTAGCGACTGTCGACGGAAATATAGTCGCGGCAAGACAAAACAATATTTTGGCTATTTCCTTTCATCCCGAACTCGGCGATGATTTAAGGGTTCACGAGTATTTTTTGAAAATGATTAAACGGGAGGTCTGAAATCATGAAACTTTTCCAAGTTAACGATAATTTGCAATACGTCGAAAATCCGCACGTTAAGAAAAACTCTTTTATCGGTCGAGAAGTCGACGACGAAAATACGCCGCTTCCGACTTTTGTCGATAATAAAGACAAATTACCGCGTCCCGTATGGAACGGTCATCAAAGCGCGATAGACTGCTATTATAAGGCGTGGGAAATCGCTTTTAAAAATTTGCGTAAGGCAAATAAAGATGCGGGTTTTGTTTCCGATTTTATCGATACGGCGTTTAACGGCTACCTTTTTATGTGGGATTCGTCGTTTATCGTAATGTTCGGTAAATACGCTCGTCATATTTTCGATTTTCACAAGACGCTCGATAACTTTTATTCTCATCAGCATAAAGACGGATTTATCTGCCGCGAAATCTGCGAAAAGTACGCGGGTGAACAGTGGACAAGGGATGATCCGTGTTCGACGGGCCCTAACGTATTGCCTTGGGTAGAATGGGAATATTATTTATTAACGGGCGATAAAAAACGCATCGAACTCGTTTTCGATCCGTTGCTTGCTTATCACAGATGGTTGCAGTTAAACCGTTCTTGGCAAGACGGCGGATATTGGAGTTGCGGCAACGCTTGCGGTATGGACAATCAACCGAGGCAGGAAGAAGGTTACAATCGCCCTCAATCGCATGGTTTTTTGACTTGGATAGACGCTTGCGCTCAAATGTGGTTAAGCGGAAAAACCTTGATCAAAATGGGCGAACTTTTAGACAGAGAAGAGGAAACCGAGTGGCTTAAAGAAGAAAGCGATATGCTCGAGGACCTTATTAACAACAAGATGTGGGACGAAAACACTTCTTTTTATTACGATAAAAACAGAAAGGGCGAATTAAGCAGTGTGAAAACAATCGGTGCTTACTGGACGCTTTTAAGCGGACTTGTGCCCGAGAACCGCGCCGAAAAATTCGTCGCTCACTTGGATAACGAAAAAGAATTTAAAAGACCTAACAGAGTACCTTCGCTTTCCGCCGACGATCCTAATTATAATGCTGAAACGGGCGGTTATTGGCTGGGCGGCGTTTGGGCGCCTACAAATTATATGGTGTTGCGCGGACTTACTAAATACGGTTTTCACGATTTGGCGTACGATATAGCGTGCGATTATTTAAGTAACGTCGTTAAGGTTTACGAGGAAACAGACACCCTTTGGGAAAACTATTCGCCCGAATGCGCGGCGAAGGGTAGGGCTAAGGCTGACTTCGTCGGCTGGACGGGGCTTGCGCCGATTAACGTGATGTTCGAATACGTTTTCGGCATTCAAGCCGATATGCAAGAAAATAAAATCGTTTGGCGCGTTAATCGTACCGAAAAGCACGGAATCGAAAATTATCCTTTCGGTGACGGAACAGTTTCGCTTATTTGCGAAAATAGGGCAAACGAAAACGAAGAACCTATCGTCATCGTAAAATGCGATAAGCCCGTTACCGTAGAGGTAATTTGGAAAAACGGCAACAAAACGATTCAATCGAAATAATCGTTTTTTGCTTAGTCTCGTTGTACAAAGGCTAAACACACCGATGCGTATCGTGCTTTCGACGTTAGCCTTGCGTCGTGTTAAACGTTATAGTGCGAGAATGTACGCATTTTACAATAAAATAACAAAAAGTCTGTCTATAGGTCGATTATTTGACAAATCTTCCTATTTTGACGGACTTTTTTTGGCTCGAAAAACTCTTTGGGCCGGTGTGAAAAAACCGGTTTTGTATTAACGTTAAAGTTAAAAAGTCTGCCTATAGGTTGATTATCGGCGCGATGCTCGGTTATTGGTTAGGTGCGCTTAGTCCCGAAAGTCTTGCAATATCTTTAAGCCTTGCAAGCGGAGCAATGCTGTACGTCGTTTTCGGCGAACTTTTACCCGAGTCGATTTTGATGTGGCGTTCCAAAGCCCCTGCGTTTGCGATGCTTATAGGGCTTTTGGTCGGGTTGATAATTTTGTTTATTTAATTTTTGCGGACGGCGTTTGTCGTCCGTTTTAAATTTTACAAATCCACGCTTAACTTTTTAAAAAGGAAACGTCGCTAAAAAACGCTTGCTTTTCGCGCGACATCATTATATAATATATAGCGAAAAGGTAGTCTTAAAGGTTTTGCCGAAACTTTTTTATACAAATTTTCAAAAAATATAAAATTTTTCAAAAACAGCGAAAAAACGATTGACAATCTCGTTGCAATATAGTATTATTGATACGCTGTGTGAAAAGGGTTGAGGTAAAAAGTTACTTTAAACTGCGTAAGTAAGCGACGGCTTAGACTGCACGGAAGATAATTTTTACTGACAAATGTGGGGGATTTACCCCTGCGACTAACCGAGCCCTCAAGGATATAGGTCATCTGCAAAAACACGGCGCAGATGATTTTTTAATGTCTGACGGCTCGATACACACGGCAAAGTTGTAAAAAACGCGTTACGCACAAAACACACACGGCAATAAAAGACGTGACGCGGCGGGTTTAGTCCTATCGCCCGACAACTTAAAGTTAGTATAAATACGGAGGAATCATCACATTATGGCAGGACAGAAAATCAGAATCAAATTATCGGCTTACGACCACAATATGGTAGACCAAGCCACGGCACGCATCGTAGAAACGATGAAGAAAGCAGGCGCTAAGATAAGCGGACCTATTCCTCTTCCCACCGAAAAGGAAATCGTTACTATTTTGCGTTCCCCGCACAAGTACAAAGACAGTCGTGAACAGTTCGAATTAAGAACCCACAAACGTCTTATCGACATCTATTCGACCAACGCTAAGATTTTGGACAGCATTCATCTTCCCGCGGGCGTAGACGTCAAGATCAAATTGTAATCCTTTTTTTGAAAATATACGGAGGTGAACTTTATCAATGAATAAAGCAATCATTGGCAGAAAATT
>CAYNYV010000100.1:0-3438 GCA_964401515.1 uncultured Christensenella sp. | reverse complement strand
GCTGCAATTTTAATTCTTTTTAAAATTAAAGCGGTAAATTTTTTAATCTTTTGAAAAATATATAAAAGGAGAACTGAATTATGAAAAAAATACTTACAAAAGCATTTGTTTTACCTATCTTGATTTTTATGCTTGCTTTTTCAAGTTTTATTGCGCCGCATTCGTTTACGAAAGTCTATGCCGACGATGAAAATCCGTCGAAAGTTCTTTACTATTTTAGCGATGATGCGCATTGTTCAAATTATCGTGCAAGATTGTTAAGCGGACAAATCGTAGATTCATGCAATTTATATAATTGGTCGACATATGATCATTTCGAAGATGCATTTTCTATTTATCAACAAGATATTAATTGGACTTCAATTACAAACGCTTACGTAATTTTTGAAATGAACAAAGGTTTTGTCGGTAATTTAGACATGATGGCTAATACTGTAATATTTCCAAACACACTTAAGTATTATTTCAGTATGTTAAAAGAACAAGGCTGTCATATTATGTTTGTTTGCGGAACGGAAGAAGCATTGTTTGAAAATTGTAATAGTTTTTTAGATTACGTCGATATTCACATTAACACAGATATATTCAATCTGCTTGTTTACAATGTTTTTATGTACGCTTTCGATCACATTGACATGTATCACTTTGAAGGTGTTACTTTTATACTTGACGAAAGTTTCGGCGGGCTTGATTACATATATAATAATTGGTTTTTTACATTATGGTTAAAACCATATCTCGAGTACATTTATAGCGAAGATTTACAGCTTATCGGCGCAACTTGGCAATTATTATGTCAGTACCATAACATAAAAATTATCATCTTAACCGCAGACGGCAAATACCACGACGCTTTTTATCCGCAAAACGATTTGCCGTCCGATGATTATCAGCTTTACGAATATATTTTTAACCCATACATGTGTGCGGTAGGTACTTCTTGGCAAGGCGCCGTTCAACTTTCTTCTTGGATGAGTACGATAGACGAGCTTGTCGCAAACGTTGACGGAGACGATATTTCTTTATTTGTCTACAACCAGCATAGGTATCAACTTGAAAGCTGTTCATGGGTGACAACTTATGTCGCGAGTATATATAACGATTATTATGACGTTATAGTAGATTTTTTATGCGACCAAGACTTGACAGTTTACGACAATTGGGACGGGCGTTGCAATATAACGTATAAATCGATTCTTTTTGGCCCGGGTGGATGGATGCGTTGTCCTTATAACTTATTTACGTGGTGGAGTATCTTTGGGATACGTGTGCCGGACCCCATAGAGATACCTTACGTTTAAATTCTACATAAAAAATTATTTTAGGCAGGTAACTGAATATGAAGCGTAAAAACATTTTTATTATAAGTTTATCGCTGATTTGCGCGGTTGCTGTTTTTGGGCTATTTACCGCCTGTAACAATAAGGGCGACGGCATTTTGCCGTCGCCCGACGGGTTAAAAATAGACGACTATCTTCTTACGTGGAATAAAATCGACGGGGCAACGGAATATTGCCTTGATATAAACGGAAACGAATTTATTACTAAGGATAACGAGTACGATTTATTTAATCTTATACAAGAAAAAAATTACATAAAGGTTATGGCTCGCGGAGACTTAAAAGAAAATTTCGATTCCGATTGGTCTGAAACGATAGTATACGATATCGAGTTGGCAAGTTTCTATTTTCGAGAAACAATCGACGAGACCGTTTGTGAAATATCCGGACTTAATAGCGAGCACGTAAAAGGTAAACTTGTTGTCCCCGCAACTATTTACGGAAAGACTGTGAAAGTCGGAAAAACGGCGTTTGCCAATTGTGAAAATATAACAGACGTTATTTTTCTAGGCGAATCAACCCAGATCAAGGCAGCTGCGTTTTTAGGGTGTACAAATCTTAAACGGGTAGTTTTGCCTAAGTATTTGGAAGTAATTGCAGGCAGTATGTTTTCAAATTGTCAAAAACTATCCGCAATCGAAATACCCGAATCCGTAACCGATATCTGTAGCAGCGCTTTTTTAGGCTGTACATCGCTTGAAAAAATTACTTTACCCGACTGCCTAAGAAAAATTGACGTTACGGCTTTCGCATACTGCACTTCGCTAAAGCAAATAGTTTTACCCGACAGTTTACAAGAGATCGGTGCCGCTGCGTTCAGCGGTTCCGGAATAGAAAAAGTATATATTCCCAAAAACGTAGAAGAGATAGGCTCGAATTCTTTCGATTCATGTAAAAATCTTAGTCAAATTACAGTTGACCAAAATAACGCTTCATACAAAAGCGAAAGTGACTGTCTTATACGCAAAAGCGACGATACCTTAATCTCAACGTGCAAAGAAAGCGTTTTACCCAATACGTTAAAACACATAGGTAATTGTGCTTTTAAAGGAATGTCGTTTTCAAAAATCACTATTCCCGAAGGTGTTACGACTATAGGCGATTATGCCTTTTTACAGTGTGAAGGGAAGCCCGAAATCACTATTCCTTCGACCGTAACGGATATAAGTTATATTCAAGCTTTGCCCGACTGTTCTATATGTGTTGATCCGAATAACACCGTTTATAAAAGCGAAGGTAACTGTATTATACGTAAAAGCGACGGTGTGCTGATATTAGGATGTCCTTCGAGCGTTATTCCCGATACCGTAAAAATCATCGGCGATTCGGCGTTTAAGGATACGAACGTTACGGAAATCCTTATTCCTTCTTCGGTTGAAACAATCGGAGGCTCGGCTTTTTCGAGTTGCGGTAAACTTAAAAACGTTACTTTTTCTGATGGACTGATTAAAATCGGCTCAAACGCTTTTTATGGATGCGGATATCTCGAACAAATTGTAATACCGAAAAGCGTAAAAGAAATATGTGACGGTGCTTTTTTAGATTGTATGGCAATTTTTATTGTGCCGGACAGTGTAGAAACAATCGGCAACGCAGCGTTCGGTAAGAATAATAGTTTGTTTACTACTAATACATTTCCGTCGGTAATTTTTACTGACGCCCGGTCGATAAGACGAGAAGGTTGGGCAAAGCAAATAGTGAAAGGGCAAGGGGTTATCATAGAGGCTTGGAACGGCATTAGCGACTATTATAGTTACTGTGACTTCGGTTACGACGGTGAAACGCCATACGTAAAATCCTTTGTGCTCGTAAAAACTTTGGATGCCGAAGCAAATATAGCACCTTCGATAAAGAGTCATACGTCGGAAGATTTTCGTAATTTAACGTGTGCGCCCTTACGTAAAGGATATAATTTTGTGGGCTGGGCAACCGATGAGAACGGTACCGATATAGTTTCGGAAACGTCAACCTTTACCGACGAAAACGGTAATATTCACGTTTCTGTTATATTCGAATCGGCAAAAATTTCCGAAAACACCCGTTTATACGCCGTATGGGAAAAACAAACTTAAGTAAATCGTCTTGAAGATTAATTAAG
>CAYNYV010000099.1:0-3442 GCA_964401515.1 uncultured Christensenella sp. | reverse complement strand
GATAAAACGGAATTTAACGCTTGCTTTTTTTCCAAACGAGTTTGCTCGTCGGGGGCTTCGACGAATTCAATCTTAGCGTTTTCCAATTTTTCTTTAAGTTCAACGGTGTAAGGCTCGTTATCGAAAGTCGTACGCAGTTGCAAAGAAGAATCTTTTAACGCTTTGATTTGTTCGTTTAACGCAACGTAATCGCTGCCTAAAACTTCTTTAAGTTTAGCGACGAGTCGAGTTTTCGCATCGTCGAAAATATCGCATACTTGTCCGAAATATTTAGTGTTAAGTTCGGACAAAAGTTGTTCGTAATCACTAATAACAGTTGTAACTTCTTCACTCATAGCTTCACCGATACAATATTTATTACAATTAACGTATTTGCTTTTTGAAAAAAGAATACGCACTCCGATACTAACCGCGAATACGGCGAATACCAAACATAATATAGTAAGCACTGACGACTTTTTATACATAAAATCTCCTTTAAATTTATGTAAAAGTCGCTTTTTAACGCTTTTAACGCTTTTAACGCTTTTCAAAGTTTTTCAATGTTTTTTTTACTTTCGCCTTAAAAACGATAATTTGCGTTGAAAATTTTTTTAAATGATGCGCTTAAAGATTTTGCAAGTAATAGATTTCTTCTTTGGTTAGCTTCCTAACTTCGCCGCGGTCAAGTCCTCGTAAGGTTAAATCGCCTATTTTCACGCGCTTTAAAAAGTCGACGTTAATACCGAAAGTTTCAAACATACGCCTTACTTGCCGATTTTTGCCTTCGGTTATCGTTACGTGCAATTTGGTAAAATTTTGCGTTTCGTCAATGACTTTTACGTTCGCCTTTTTTGTTTTCACACCGTCGAGTATTACGCCTGCACGGAGTTTTGCAAGTACGTTTTCATTGATTTTACCCTCGATTTTGACAAGATAAGTTTTCGGAATCTCGTTACGAGGATGAGTAAGCCTGTTTGCTAAATCGCCGTCGCTTGTTAAAATAAGCAAACCTTCGGTATCGTAGTCGAGCCGACCGACCGGGTAAACCCTTCCGATTTTTTCGGGCAAAAGGTCCATTACGGTTTTTCTGCCTTTATCGTCTTTTACGGTGGTAACGTAGCCCTTAGGCTTGTTCATTATGTAATATTCAAACTTCTTTTTGGGCGAAACAACCGCGCCGTCAACCGTAACGACGTCGTCAAGGTCGATTTCGTCCCCTAAGGAACAAACTTTTCCGTTTACTTTAACGCGGCGTTCTTCTATCAATTTATCGGAAGCGCGGCGGCTTGCAACACCCGAATCCGCAAGGTATTTATTAATGCGCATAAAATCTCCAACGGGCAAAAACACCTTTTGCCGTTTCACTGAAACTATAGTTATTATCTACATTTATAGTAAACAATTTTACCGAAAAAATCAAGTCTTTATCACTGAATATCTGTAAATTACCTATATAAATTCCATTATTTAGCGGAAATGTCAAATTATTAACGAGCAAAATTTCCGTGCGGACGTTTTTTTCTTCCTCTAAGGTAAGCGGCAAACGCACGGCGTTTTCAAGTTTTACCGTATAAGTATCGCTATTTAACAAACCGCCTTTAACGGGAATTTCGCCCAATACCGTGTTTTTAGCAAGTATTTGCTTCATACGGTAATTATTAAAACATTCGTCTAAAAGTTTGGCAGACCTTTCGTACATATCGCCACAGTTTAAAACAACCGAAATAAGCCGCATATCATCCTTTTTGGCGGTCGTGACCAAGCATCGCCCCGCTTTCTTAGTATAGCCCGTTTTTACGCCGTCTGCACCCTCGTAATTATTTAGCATTTTGTTTTTGTTAACGAAAGTTCTGCCGTCTATCGTAATTTTTTTAGTCGATACGATTTTTTTAAAAACTTCGTTTTGTAAAGCATAGCGAGTAATTAATGCCAAATCCTTCGCCGTCGTATAATGATTTTCCTCGCTAAGCCCGTGAGGATTTACGAAATTACTGTTTTTCGCTCCGCATTTTTTAGCAACGGCATTCATAAGTTTTGAAAAATTATCGACGGTTTTACCGACGTAGCGGCAAAGCGCCGTAGCCGCGTCGTTTCCCGACCTTAGCATTAATCCGTACAAAAGCGCTTCAACGGTGTAAATATCTCCTTCTTTTAAATAGATGCTCGAACCTTCTACGTTAACGTCGGAAGCAGCAATTAAGACCTTCTCGCTTATATCGGCGTTTTCCAAAACCGTTATCGCGGTAACTATTTTCGTGGTGCTTGCGTTTTCAAGTTTTTCGTCGATATTTTTACCGTAAAGTACCCGTCCGCTATCGTAATCCATAACGATTTCTGCGCTGCCGATTGCTTTAACCGTAGTCGGATTTTTACTTAATTCAATAATTACGACGCTCGTAAAAATTGTTAAAATCAAGCATATTACCAACGATTTTAAACTATTTTTCATTTTGCTTCTCCAAAAACTGCAAAGCGTAATCAATCGTTTTGTCCATATAGTCTTTAGGTACGGAAACATATTTTATACCCTTTCCCTTTTCAACTAAAAAGCCGCAAGGCTTTACCGAAACGACGCCTCCGCCCGCGTCGGTTTTAGGATAACTTTTGTTTTTGCAAAAACTTTTTATTTTACCGAACTCCCCTCCGCCTTTCGCTAAACCGATACTTATTTTGCATACGGGAATAACCGTTGTCCCCGAAGGCGTAATTATAGGATCGCCTATCACGGCGTTTTTGTATTCTAAACTTACAATCTTTTTTAAAGCGTCGTTTACGCTTTCAGAATAATTATTATTTTTCATTACCCCACCAAAATTTTTAGTATTACCGATAAATTGAAACCGACGCTTATTTTGTAATATGCCTTCAAATCTTCGTCGCGACCTAAAATAACGGTTGAATTTAGTTTAATAAAATCTTTATTCGTTACGATAAAAGGACAAATAAAATTTGTTGCGACTGTTATGCAAGATGCCAAATTCGCGTAGTCCGCAGCGCACGGAAAAGACGTTACGAGTTTAGAAGAAAAAACTTCGATACTTTTTAAATCTTTTAATTTAATTTTAAAATTACCCATATCTCTTTTTAGAAACAGCCTTGCCTTTTTGTTTGCGTAATGGATTATTACGCCACCTTTTATTAATTGCGTATACCCACCGAAAACTTTAATAAATCCGTAAAGATAAATTCCGAAACTTAAACGTTTAGATTGCTTGTCAAAATAGATATATCCGCTAAAATTGAGCGGCGCGCACAATATAAAGACAACCGCCGTAACAATATAAACTATCGTCACCATTTAACTTTTCCGTCATTTATATACTTTGCAATAACCGCCGATTTATGTAAAACGACACAACGTTTTACCTCGTTTTAAAAAGACATCGTTACGAAAAGTAAAATTAAAGGTTCTAAAATAAATGTTGGGGTGTCAGGAAAAAGCTATAAAAAAAGTTGAGCA
>CAYNYV010000098.1:0-3538 GCA_964401515.1 uncultured Christensenella sp. | reverse complement strand
TGTCGTTTGCAAGGACGATCGTTCATAAACCCGAAGTAATGATTTTGGACGAGGCGACGGCAAACATCGATACCGAAACCGAACTTTTAATACAGAACTCGCTTGAAAAGCTTATGAAGATAGGCACGATGATTATAGTCGCACACAGACTTTCGACCATTCAGCACGCCGACAACATTATCGTTTTGTCGCACGGACAAATAGTCGAGCAAGGCAATCATCAGGAACTTTTAGCGGCAAGGGGAAGGTATTATAAACTTTATACCTTGCAGTACAGAAAGAAACAGCTCGAGGCTTAATGACTAAAAATTGCCGATAACGGGCTTATAGGCTTACTTTTATAAAAAAGCGCAGAAGGTTTTACGACCTTTTGCGCTTTTTTATAAAAGTTTTTCGTAAAAATAAAAATAATTGGCGGCGGGACGTGCGTTTTTGGCACTTTTTTGGCGCTCGGTATGATACTATCCTTAAAAAGAAAACAAAAAATTTTCGGTAAGGAGATTATTATGAAAAAGAAGAGTTTACCTATAATCATCGCGGCAATCGGCGTCGTGTGCGTACTTATCGTTGTCGGCGTGCTTGCTTTGGGCGGAGGAAGCAGTTCGGTGGGCGGCGGAAATGGCGGCGGAACGTCGGCAGTCGGTCCGAACGACGGATTTAAGCCGAACGACGGTATCGTCGATGGCGGCAGAAACGACGATAACGACGATAATAACGGAAGCGGCACGCCTAAGTCTTTTTCGCCCTCGTTAACTGCCGATATCGCCGTGGACGAAATATCTTATCGCGACCGCCGCTATGACCCCAGCGCTGAATACATAACGTTAGGCGATAAAGTCGTCTATTATTTAGACAATGCGTCTAACGAAGACGAAAGCGGACTTCCCTCGTTTCACATAAAGTATACGGTTACGTACACCCTTAAAAACGCAGACGACGCAAGCGGAAAACCGATTACTCTTTCGGAATCGTACTACGTCAGCTACGAAGACGGTGTCGGATATTACGTTACGGTAGAGACGGATAAAAACGGTGTTTCGTTTATATTCGATACTTCGTATTTTCAAATGCACGGCGCTACGGTTACTTTGGTAATCCCCAATAAGTTCTATTCGCTTGTAAGCGCTTGCGGTTTAACCGAGAGCGAGGAAAAAAAAATTATAAATACGATAAGAGATGGCTGCAACGGTTTCGGCACGTCTTATCAGCCCGATTGGATAAAGGTAAACGGCGCAACGTATACTACCGATAAATTTGTTTATTTGACCGAGCCTTTAGACGGCGGTACGGTAAACGTGGATTTCGGAAAATTGTATGACGAAGACGAAGTCCCTTCTGCCTACAGTGGAATTCGCGAAATCGTTTTAGACTACGATAAATCTCCGGATGCCGTTTCGGAAAGTTTTAAGAGCGTTTTCGAGTCGGAAAAGACTATTACCTTAACATACGACGATTTGCTTGAAAAACAAGAAACCGACTTGTCGAACGTCGGCGACGACGAAGACGGATATGAGGACGGCGATCGCAAGGATTTATCGCATTTGCATAGAGATTTCGCGCTCGATCAGGAAACTTTGAAATTTAAAAAGACTATAGGTTATCAAAGTTTCACTTTTGTTTTCGATTTAGCGACTTTTTACGGACAATACTATTCGAGTCACGATGTAGAAATAATTGTGCCGTATTATTCCGCAGAAAGATATACGCTTACTAAGCCCGAAAGCGAAAAAACTTTCGAAGTGTCTGTTTTTCGAAAAGCCGCAGACGTTAAGGCAACTTATACAGAAATTACAAATACCGATGGAAGCGTTAGTCGCGGATATAAAGTAAACGCCGATACAAGTAAACTGCCCTTGTTTTTCGCAAGCAAAATTACGAGTAGCAGATATATTACTTGTAATCGAAGCGGAGATGAAGTCGAGTTGATTGAGCTAAGATGGATAGCACCTAATAGCGGTCTGATGACGTTTAACGATGTAAACGTAAAAGATTATGTCGAAAAAGGTTTGACGGATTTTTCCTTGACGGTTTCTTACGGCGACGATAAATATACCGCGACGTACGCGCAACTTTTGAAATACGCACAAGACGGAAGCCTTTTTTACGCACAGGACGTAATCGACGGTATTCGCGAAGGTTCGTGCTTTAGATTCGATAACAGCAAACTAACGCTTTCAGGTTGGTGGGCTCAGGCGGATAAAGAACTTTCCGAAAGTTTTTCGTTATCGCTTGGCGTTGGCGTAAGCAATTTCGCGGTTGATTTTAAAATAACGATACACTCGTATCTTGACAGTATCGTTATAACGGATGCTGCTACGATTGAAAAAGAATATTGGCAAGGCGACGCTTTATCGATAACCAACGGTGCGACGCTTACGTTGAAATGGTGGAAGGATCTTTACGAAACCGAATATAGGGTGGAAGAAACCCTTCCGTTAACAGCGGCTGAAATTTCCGATTTTTCAACCGACACTGTAGGTCAGTACGTTTACGCAGTTACGTATAACGGCAAAGTTTACGTTCAAGACGAAGATTTGTTTACTTACACGGTAAAGAAAAACTCGGTAGTGTCGATTGAAGTAAAAGACGGCTCGTTTAAAGGACTTTACGTAAAATATGAAGATTTTACCGTTACCGATTCGAAATTGAAGGTAACGTATGAAAACGGTAACGAAAAAGAAACCGATATAGACATATCGATGATATCGGGCTACGACAAGGAAAAGTCGGGCGAACAACAAATAACGATTACCTATAAGGAATGCGTTACCTCTTATATCGTAACCGTTAAGGAAGTTAAATCTTTAAAATTTTACGAAACGCCTAACAACAAGTTTTGTATTAATCAATCGCCGAGCGAATGGTACGTCAAAGTACAGTTTACGGGCGGTACGGACGATTACGACGTCAACATCGTGTCCGTAGATCAAGTTAAACAACTGATAGATACTCAAAACAAGACCGACGTAAACGGAAGGACTGCGTATTATACTTACGGCGGAAAGCAGTTGGAACTTAAGTATTACGTTTTCGACGCCGTTTATCTCTACTATACGATAAGCGGAACGGAAATTACTATAGACCAAATGAGTTTCGACGCGCCCGAAGAAGGCTCGACCTATTACCTTTTGGACGATTGCGTTAATATCGAAATCACCGAAACCATAGACGGCGTGGCTGTTACGAGTATTGCTAAAGGCGCCTTCTATAATCAATCGGGTGTGGAAAGTTTAAAACTTCCGTCAACGATAACAAAAATCGGCGATTATGCGTTTTCAGAGTGCGTTTCGTTAAAGAGCGTAAATATTCCTTACGGCGCGACGGTAGGCGAAAAGATTTTTGAAAATTGCAAAAAACTTCAAGACATAACTATTGCGGGCGACGGCGAAACGGCGCAAGAGTTGTATTTATACTTCGGCAAAACGTCGACTAAGAATCCGAAAATAACTATTCCCGAAAATCTTACGGTAAGATTTTCCGAGGGAACCGAAACGTTGAAAGACGGAATGTTTTCATCGCTTAGTAACAACGTTAAAAA
>CAYNYV010000097.1:0-3648 GCA_964401515.1 uncultured Christensenella sp. | reverse complement strand
ATCATGCTCATGCAAGCTTCCAAAGAAGCGGCATTCGTATCAACCATCTTAACCTTAGCGATTTCCTCAACTTGAGCCTTGGTAAGTTTTGCAACTTTGACTTTGTTGGGGGTTGCGCTTGCAGATTCCAATCCGCATGCCTTTTTGATTAAAACGGGAGCAGGTGGCGTCTTAAGAATAAATGTGAATGAACGATCTTGATAAATAGTGATTACTACAGGAATAATAAGACCCGCTTGATTTTGAGTCTTTGCATTGAATTCCTTAGTAAACCCGGGAATATTGATACCGTAAGGACCAAGGGTGGAACCTACCGGAGGACCCGGAGTTGCTTTAGCGGCGGGTAATTGAAGCTTTACAACAGCCGTAACTTTTTTTGCCATAACTTACCTCCATATGCGTGGTATAAACAAGGCACCATAGAAAAAGAATTTAATGCCTCTCCCACAAACGTTTTCTAAACCGAAAACGATATTAACTTAATATTTTATATATTATTGATGCGCGTGCGTACGCACGCGCGAAAGAACAAAATAAAAACGAATCCGTTATTAAATAACCTTAAGCGTCCTCGTTGATTTTTTCAAGTTCGACAAAACTCATTTCAACGTCGGTTTCTCTACCGAAAACTTCGACTTTGACAATCGCCTTTTGAGTCTTAGGTTCCAACTGTTGAACGGTGCCGACCATATCGACGAGCGCGCCCGAAACGATACGGACGTTGTCGCCGATCTTCATATCGACGTTTTCGACCCAATCGTCAAGGCGCAAACGCTTTACTTCCTCCGGCGTAAGCGGTGCAGGTCGTCCCATAGGACCGACGAAACCCGTTACCCCGCGAGTATTGGTAATCAAAAACCACAGATCGTTATTATAAACCATCTTTAAAAAGACATAAGTCGGGAACTTCTTCCTTTTGACGTATTTCTTTTTTCCGTCTTTTTCCTCGATGGTTTCTTCCTCGGGAATTCTGATTTCGTAAATCGTATCGCCGAGGTTGTTGTTTTCGATAAGCCTTTTTAAGCCTTCCTCAACGATAGATTCATAACCGGAATAGGTATGAAGCACATACCATTTTGCATTCTCAGCGCCCATTTTTACACCTTATTGCTTAACGAGTTTTAAAAGCGCCGTGAGCCCGCTGTCGATACCGGTAACGATAACAAGGAAAAACAAAACGACAGCCAAAACGATACCCGTTTGCTTTAAAACTTTCGTAAACTTAGGCCAAGTTACCTTTCTGAGTTCGGCAACCATACCCGAGAACTTATTTTTAAACCATCTGCCGACTCTTACGAAAAAGTTAGGCTTCTTGTTTTTATCCGCCTTTTTGCTATTTCCGCTTTTCTCGGCTGTTTTAACGACTTTTTGTTCGTTTTGCTCTTTGTTTTTTAATTCATTATTGTCCATAATTCACCTCGAGAATTCCCTATAAGGGAGCAATACTACAAACGAAATTACTTCGTTTCTTTGTGTTGAGTATGCTTTTTGCAGAACGGGCAATATTTGCTGAGCTCGATTCTGTCCGGTGTGTTCTTTTTATTTTTGTATACGTCGTAATTCCTTTGACTACATTCCGTACACGCCAACGTAATTCTTGTTCTTACACCTTTTGCCATAATAGTTTGCCTTCCTAAAAAATTAACACCCCGCATCCGAGGTGCTAAACTATTTTACTATATTATATAATGGTTGTCAAGTGTTTTTGTCGACTTTTCGTAATTTTTTAATAATATAGCAGTTATCCGTGATTTTTTAGTAAGGCAAAAGCTTACTTTTTAAAAAAGATTTTGAAAAGCCAGACTATAAATACCGTTTTATCGAAAAACAGTGCTTTTACGGAAAAAGTAACGGCAAATTTTAAACGGGCGCGACTTTCGCGCCCGTAAATATTTCAATTTTTTTAACGCATTGCGTTGTTTTCGCTAACGCTTTGCATAGCGCAAGGAAAAGTTATCTAAAATCGTTCCGATAAAAATTATTCTTCATCGGTAACGGCGGTTTCTTCCAATACGTCGTTATCGTCGTCCAAATCGACTTCGACGTTTCCGCCCGCTTTAGCGAGTTTTTTTGCCTCTCTTTCCGCAAGGAAATCTTCGACGACTTTCATAGCGTCGACTTCAACGAACTTCTTGTTTTCTACAAGGCCGTATTTTTCCGCACATTGGTCGATAAGAATCTTAGCGTACCTTACGGCACGACCCGATTTAATACGAAGCATGGTAGGAACCGTTTCATACGTAACCTTATCCCTCATATCTTTACATCTGAACTTGGGATCGGTTTCGGATACGTCCATGTTAAGATAAAGTTTTAAAGTCTTACCCGCAACGGAAAGTTTGACGAATTGCAAACGCCCTTGGTTGATGGATTCGAACTTTTTGGAAATCCTCGCTTTAAGTTTTTTAAATCTTAAGGCGTAGTTTTTAACCTCGTCATACCTATCCTGAATAACTTCGTCGGCAAGCATCATCTTTTGAGCGAAGTTCTTATTGACGTACTTAGGCGCGGGAACTTCACCGACCGCATCGACGGCGGCGGCAACCTCGGTCATAACGACGGGTTCTTGCGGCACCTCGACAACGGGTTCGACGATAGGTTCGGCTGTTTCCTCCGCAACAGTATCTTCAAAAATAACTTCGGCTTCCTCCGTGTCGACAAACGCATCCGTAACAACGGGCGTTTCCTCCGTAACGGGCGTAGCGACGACTTCCTCAGCCGCGGGCGCATACGCAACAACGTAACCTTCGTTATCAACTTCAAGTTCTTCTAAGACAGCAAAAATTCTTCTTTTCATTTCGCCTTCCATAATACAAACCTCTCTTGCAATACTGTGCGGGGTGAAAAACACCCACTAAACTCCTACACATTCAATATTATATAATAAAAAAAATAAAATATCAAGCGATATTGCAAAAATATTTGAAATTTTTTTTAATTTGTTGGCCTCTAAGCCGATTTTTTTTATTTTTTTTGGTTTTGGACCTCAAATTTCCTTGCTTTTTATTCAAAATAAGACTACAATACGCTACTGTACGAAAAAATTATAGGCTAATCGACCTATAGACAGATTTTTACTTAAAGAAGGTTTTTAATTATGGATGCGTCTATCGAACTTTTACTTTCGCTTGCAGTATTGCTTGCTTTAGGGCTTTTACTTACGAGGGTTTGCAACCTCGTACACCTTCCCAACGTAACCGCTTATCTTTTAGCCGGGTTATTGCTAAGCCCCTACACTTTCGGAATAATCGACGAAAAGTTGATTTCGTCTTTCGGAATTTTTTCCGAAGTCGCATTAGGCTTTATCGCCTTTTCAATCGGATTCTGTTTTAAAGTTTCTCACCTTAAAACGCTCGGTAAAGGCGTATTTATAATAACGGTCGTTCAAGCCTTGTTTACGGCAATCCTCGTAGACGTAGCGCTTCTTATACTGTATTTTTGCGGTTTGGTGGAACTCCCCGTCGTTTTCGTTTTAGGCGCTATCGCAACGGCTACCGCGCCCGCGGCGACGCTTCTTATCGTCCACCAATATAAAGCGAAAGGCCCCGTAACCGACACTCTTCTACCGGTCGTTGCAATCGACGACGCGATAGGTTTGATTATCTTTTCGATATCGCTCGCCGTATCCCAAGCGATAGCAAGCGATTC
>CAYNYV010000096.1:2545-3674 GCA_964401515.1 uncultured Christensenella sp. | reverse complement strand
TTTTAGCGGGCGAAAAGGAAAACAATAAAGTCGTTAAAGTTTTCGGCGAAAAACCGGACTTTAAGTTCGAAGCCAAAAACCACGTCGATTTATGCACGTCGTTAAATCTTATCGACTACGAAAGGGGCGTTAAACTTTCGGGCGGCGGCTATTGGCTTTATCGCGGCGACGGTGCAAGGTTAGAGTGGGCTTTATTGAACTTCTTTATCTCGGAACATTTAAACGACGGTTACACCTTTATTTTGCCACCCCATATGCTCGGTTATAACTGCGGTTTCGGCGCGGGACAATTCCCTAAGTTTGCAGACGAAGTTTATTGGGTGGAAGACAGCGAAGCGGAAGACAAAAAGAAACAAAGATTTATGCTTCCCACGGCGGAAACGGCGCTCGTCAATATGTATTCGGGCGAAATCATCGACGCGAAAAAATTGCCGATGAAGTTCTTTGCCTACACCCCCTGCTATCGTAAAGAAGCGGGCTCCTATCGCGCCGAAGAACGCGGAATGATACGCGGTCACCAATTCAACAAGGTCGAAATGGTTCAATATACTCGCCCGGAAGATTCCCCCAAAGCGTTTGAAGAGTTAGTCGGAAAAGCTTGCTCCTTAATGGAAAAATTAGGGCTTCACTTCAGACTGTCCAAACTTGCCGCGGGCGACTGCTCGGCTTCGATGGCGAGGACTTACGATATAGAAGTTTGGATACCGAGCATGGGTATCTATAAAGAAGTAAGTTCCGTATCCAACGCAAACGACTATCAGGCAAGAAGAAACAACACAAGGTTTAAAGACGAAAATAAGAAAATCGGATTCGTCCACACCTTAAACGGCAGCGGACTTGCCACAAGCCGCGTTTTCCCCGCACTTATCGAACAATATCAAAACGAAGACGGTTCCGTTACTATCCCCGAAGTTTTACGTCCCTTTATGGGCGGTCAAACCGTTTTGAAGTAATAAAAATTTAACAATTTTAATCAAAAAGCCTGCCTATAGGTCGATTATCGACGTTTTAGGCGGGCTTTTGTCATAACTTATCATATTGTTGATTTTAGCTGTTTTTTACAGTTACCGCAAATCACTCCGACAAAATACCGCAAATCACTCCGACAAAATACCGCAAATCACTCCGA
>CAYNYV010000096.1:0-2445 GCA_964401515.1 uncultured Christensenella sp. | reverse complement strand
TCGAAGTTACTAATCGGCGCAAAGCCGCGCTTGTTCGACGAATGGCAAGACGCGCCAAAACTTTGGGGCGCGATACGCAAATCGGTTGACGATTTAGGCGAAAACGGACTATATATTCTGACAGGCTCGTCCTCTAAAGACGTCCGTAAGGCACACACGGGCACATTGCGTATCAGTCAGTTAAAAATGTATCCGATGAGTTTATTTGAAAGCGGCGAATCCAACGGCACGGTTTCTTTATACGAACTTTTTACCCACCCCAAAGATTTTGACGGTTGCACGTCGGATTTATCCGTAGACGGTATTATTTTCGCCGTTTGCAGAGGCGGCTGGCCGAAAAGTCTTACGAACAAAACAGACCGTTCCAAATTGGAAGTCGCCAAAGATCTATATTATCAAACATACGCGGTCGACATAAGCAACGTCGATAACATAAAACGTAATCCGCGTTGGGCGCAAGCAATTTTGCAATCTTACAGTCGCAACATATGCACCCTTGCCGAAACCAAAACAATATACGGCGACGTGCACGCCAATTTCGACATTGCGCAAAGCACCTTTTTCGATTACGTTCAAGCACTTGAAAAATTATATATAATCGAAGATATGGATGCTTGGTGCCCCGCAATTAGGTCGAAAAGCGCAATTCGTTCGTCAAAAAAAAGGAATCTTATCGATCCGTCAGTTGCGGTCGCGGCGATGGGCTTATCCCCCGAATACTTTAACACCGATTTTAAAACACTCGGCTTTTTGTTTGAATCGCTATGCATACGCGACCTAAAAATTTATTCTTCGATGTTCGACGGATACGTAGGCTATTACCACGACCGCTACGGTTTGGAAGCGGACGGCGTCCTTCATCTTAACGACGGGAGATACGCGCTTATCGAATTCAAACTCGGTTCGCACGAAATCGACGACGGCGCAAAACACCTTAATGAAATCGAAAGACTTATTAAGCAGCACAATAACAACGAAACGCAATGTCCTATTCGCCTACCCGATTTAAAAATCGTTATTACGGGAACGCGTTACGGCTATAAACGCGACGACGGCGTATTTGTGATCCCTATCGGCTGTTTAAAAAACTGATTTTACTAAAATTGTAAAAACAAAAATCGCCGATAACGGGCTTATAGGCTCGGTTATCGGCTTTTTTAATTATCATCGTTAACTTAATAATGCAAATATAGAATCGCAATATTACATCGCCCAAAGATAAAAATCAATCTTTTTAACTAGTGATTCTGTTTACGCTTATTGGTTTTTGATTCGATGTCACAAAGCAAATTATTATGTTATCCAATCACCAAATCACCGTCAGAGCATTTTACGACTTGCGATTTACTACGCAAAAAACACTTGCTTTTTCCCAAAAACTTACCAATGAACTCTTCCTTTGTTCCCATATAGTTAATCTCCCCCGCGTTCAAAGAAAGTGCCCCGTCGCCGATACGTTTTACTGTGTTAGATATAATTAATTTCTTAATTTTGCAATACGCAAATGCCCACGCCTTAATTTCGCATATACCATCATTTACATAGACAATTAGATTTTCATCCTCAGCTTCATACAAGTAATTTTCCGGAACATACCCCATATGATATAATGGGTCGCACTTAAAAACACCATATTCGCGTAAACAATATAAGGTTAATTCTCTCGCAGTTTGATTGGTTCCTCCTTTATTCGCGATTTGATATGCAGATTCAAAGTCGTTATTATCCACATAATATTCGATTAAGCTAAAACCTTCAGATTCTAACAATTTATTATAATGTTGTCCACCTTTTTCCATAATCATTACTCCTTTTTTATCAAATCAATAAAATTGATGGGGCGCGCTCATCTTTCATTCTAGAAACTATACAATCAATTTTTTTAGACGTCGACAACCATGCCCAATTTGTAAAATTTCGATCAAAGTAATCAAGCGCACAATATATGCATCCCTTGCCGGCATTAAAAGTCTTGTTTGCTATATCTGTGTATTCTTTTTTTATGATTTCATGTACTTTGACGTAATAATCAATCCTATATCGTTCATTTTTTGCTTTTCCAACGGAAGTTTTGGCGAACCCTATTTCTTTTTGTTTAAAACCCAACAATCTCATCACATGTTGATCCAATATAGGATTATCCGGATTAATTGTATGTAAAAGTTTGCTGGCAAATGAATAGTGAACTTCTCCTGTCGCATTACATAAGGCGTTTAATACATCATGATACGATAACTTCTTATGAAAAGAACCCCGACAACAGTTGGGTTGCTAACGCTTTTGAAAACGGTGTTTTACAGCATAATTACAACCTCGACTGTTCCCCCATTCATTCCGACGGACAGGAACACGAACTTTGGTGGAATATTACTTGTGAATTAGATTGGTACTTACACACGTTTATTGAATTAAGAATTATGGAGGTACACTAATGAAACCATACAC
>CAYNYV010000095.1:0-3708 GCA_964401515.1 uncultured Christensenella sp. | reverse complement strand
GGTTTTTCGCCGAAAACTTTAACGACTTTATTGTTTTCCTTTTCGCCCGCTAAAAGGTCGTCGTCGGGAAGGTTTGGAAGCTTAGCGACAAAATCGAAAATCATTGTCGAAAGTTCGTTTATCTTTTCGTCGCGTTTAGCGATTTCTTCGCCTAATGCGCGCATTTTCGCAAAAATTTCGTCAACGGGTTTGCCTTGCTTTTTAAGAGCGGGGATTTCGGCGGAAACTTTATTTCTTTCCGCTTTGTCGGCTTCGACTTGCTGGAGAAGATTTTTACGTTCTTTTACCCATTCTAATAGTTGGGTGAAATCGACGGTGCAACCTTTTTTTGCAAGGGAGTCCGTTACTTTTTGGGGATTATCGCAGATCATTTTTATATCGAGCATAGTTATACCTCAACGAAAATCGGCATTGCCGATTGATTTATTTGCTTATATTATAAAACATTTGAGCGCGGTTTGCAATTATTTTGCCGTAAAAAAATTATTTTTACCCTTGCTTTTTAGAAAGGTTTGATATTTATTTGCCAAAACGAGGCGATTGTGCTATAATGAGCCGTACGAAAAGGATATTACTATGAAAATATATAATACACTTACGAGGCGGAAGGAAGAGTTTTTGCCTCTAAACGGAAACAAAGTCAATATGTACGCTTGCGGAATAACCGTTTCCGGCGAAGCTCATATAGGACACGCCTACCAAGCGCTTATTTACGACGTGGTACGGAACTTTTTAATCAAAAAAGGTTATGACGTAAAATACGTCAGAAATTACACCGACGTCGACGATAAGATTATCGCTAAATCCAACGAAACCGGTATACCTGCGCTCGAATATGCCGAAAAGATGATTGCATGCATCGACGAACAAATGCATAGGTTCGGCGTAGGGGATCCCAATCTTTGGATGAAGGCTACCGCCAATATGCAAAACATTATAGATTTTATCGCGGGGCTTATCGAAAAAGGGCATGCTTATCCCACAAAGGACGGAAGCGTTTATTTTTCGGTCGAAAGTTTTCCTTCTTACGGTTGTTTGTCTAATCGTAAGCCGGAAGACATGCTCGACGGCGTAAGGATTTCGAACGACGAGCAAAAGCGCGCGCCCTTAGACTTTGCGTTATGGAAGTCGGCAAAACCCGGTGAGGTCTATTGGGAATCGCCTTGGGGTAAAGGTCGCCCGGGCTGGCATATAGAGTGTTCGGCAATGAATAAAGCGGCTTTCGGCGATCAAATAGATATTCACGGCGGCGGCAGAGATTTGATTTTCCCGCATCACGAAAACGAAATCGCTCAGTCGGAAGCCTTGACGGGCAAGCCTTTCGTTAAGTATTGGATGCACAACGGGCTTATAAAAGTCAACGGACAAAAAATGAGCAAGTCGCTCGGGAATTCTTTGCTTCTATCCGACCTTTTGGATAAATACAGCCCCGACGCAATAAAGTTTGCGATGCTCGAAACTTCTTACCGTAACGATATAAACGTAACGGACAGTCTTTTCCCCGCCGCCGAAAAGCACGTGGGTGAGTTTTACGAGGTCATATCCGCCGTCGAAAACAGCGGTTTAAAGGCGGATTTAGATTACGACAGCGGCGTTATGAAGGATTTCGACGCGGCGATGTCGGACGATTTCAATACGGCGCTTGCGCTTTCCAACCTTTACGGATATTTTAAAAAGGCGAAAAACTTTTTATCGCAAAAGGACGGAAGGGCGGTAAACATCGTTCAAGATATTAAAAACGAGTATTCCGTGCTGGAACTTTTTATCGCTGACGCGAAAACCTATTTGCAACGTTACGGCAAAAAGGAAGAAGTCCCCGAAAACGTAATGGCACTTGCCGAAAAGATGCAACAAGCAAGGTCCGTTAAGGATTACGCTTTAGCCGACGCTTTGCGTGCGGAAGTTACGTCGCTTGGGTATCAAGTTATGATTTCCAAAGAAGGATTTACCGTTAAAAAAATCGGATAAAAAACAAAAAGTGCGCCTATAAGCCCGTTATCGGCTTGAATGCGCGCCGTTTTATGAAGATAAAAACGATTACGATTAAAAAAGGATATGGATTATGAAAAAATTTACTGCTGAAGAGTTAAGAAATTTATATTTGAAATTTTTTGAAGACAAAGGTCATAAAATCATACCGTCGGCAAGTTTGATACCGGAAAACGATCCTTCGGTTTTATTTACCACGGCGGGAATGCATCCGCTTGTTCCCTATCTTTTGGGTGAAAAACACCCTGCGGGCAATAGGCTTACCGACGTTCAAAAATGCGTAAGAACGGGCGATATCGACGAAGTCGGCGATTTATCCCACCTTACATTTTTCGAAATGCTCGGAAACTGGTCGCTCGGCGATTATTTCAACGAGGAATCCATCGGCTGGAGTTACGAGTTTTTAACGGGTAAAGATTATCTTAACATCCCCGTCGAAAATCTTGCCGTTACCGTTTTTGCCGGCGACGAGGATTGTCCGCGCGACGAAACAAGCGCGAAAAGATGGAAAGAATTGGGGATTCCCGAAGACAAAATCTTTTATCTTCCCAAAAAGAACAACTGGTGGATTGCAGGTAAAACAGGTCCTTGCGGTCCCGACACGGAAATGTTTATCGACAGAGGCTTCGATAAATGTTCCCCCGAATGTTCGCCCGCTTGCGACTGCGGCAAATATCTTGAAATCTGGAATAACGTTTTCATGCAATACTATAAAAACGAGGACGGCACATATTCCAAGTTGAAGCAAAGAAACGTCGATACCGGTATGGGTTTAGAACGTACTTTGTGTATTTTAAACGGCGTGGAAAGCGTTTACGATACCGAACTTTTCGAAGAAGCAAAAGCCGAAATCCAATTGCTTACCGGTAAAAATTACGGCGACGACGAACAAACGACCAAGGCTTATCGTATTATTTTGGACCACGTAAGAACGGCAACGTTTTTAATCGGCGACGCGCGCGGAATTGTTCCGTCCAACATCGACCAAGGTTACGTTTTGCGCCGTCTTATAAGGCGCGCGGTAAGGTTCGGAAGAAACATCGACCTTCCCGAAGGCAGCCTTTCCAAGATTGCGAAACGTTACGTCGAAAAATATAAAAACGCTTATCCCGAACTCGTCGAAAATTCCGAAAAGATTTATGCCGAACTCAATAAGGAAGAAGAGAAGTTCTCAAAGACTTTGTCCGACGGATTGAAGGAATTCAATAAAGTCGTTACTCACATTCAAGGCACGACCTTCCCAGGTAAAACGGCTTTTAGGCTTTACGATACGTTCGGGTTCCCTCTCGAAATCACTCAAGAACTCGCAAAAGAACAAGGGTTTACCGTTGACGTAGACGGATATAACAACGCGTTTTCCGAGCACCAAAAGAAGTCGTCGGTCGGAAGCGAACAAAAATTTAAGGGCGGCTTAGCCGACCAAAGCGACGCAACGGCGAAACTTCATACGGCGACGCACCTTATGCAAGCCGCGCTTAAAAAAGTTTTGGATCCGTCTGTCTCTCAAAAAGGCAGTAACATAACGACCGAAAGGCTTCGTTTCGATTTCAACTTCGACCGTCCTATGACGAAGGAAGAAATCGAAGAAGTCGAAAAACTCGTAAACGCCGCTATAAAAGCGGACGTGCCCGTTACCATGGAAGAAATGAGCGTCGAAGCAGCTAAAAATTCGGGCGCGGTCGGCGTTTTCGATTCGCGTTACGGCGAAAAAGTCAAAGT
>CAYNYV010000094.1:0-3764 GCA_964401515.1 uncultured Christensenella sp. | reverse complement strand
ACGTAAGAAGCGCTCGGCTCGTCGCTTGAAAAAGGTTCGAACACGCAAAACGCGGTCACTCGCTTAGGCGTAGCGCCCGTCATCCACATTACCGGAGCGAGCGAGTGCGTAATGTAATAAGTGCGCGGCAAAAAGTTGCGCCAGTGTCCTTCGTAATATCTGTACTTTTTCATAAAGTCGGCGTCGACCGCCGCCACGGGGTGATTGTATTCCCCTTCGGCAAACAAAATTTTACCTAAAGTACCGTTGTCGCAAACGCGTTTTATTTCGCGGTTAAAAGTCATAAAGGGGTAGTTTTCCGCAAGCATATAAATGCTGTTACTCTTTTCGAAAGCGCGAATAAGGGCAACGCCTTCCGCCAACGTACCGTTGCTTATACATTCCGAATACACGTGAATTCCGCGCTCGAAACATTTTATCGCATAGGGCGCGTGTTCGTGAAAATAATTGGACAATACGACCGCGTCCATATCGTGTTCGATAAATTTATCGAAATCGTCGTAAACGGTAACGCTTTCGCCAAGTTTTTTAACGGCGGCGTCACATTCGCTTTTTCTAAAATCGCAAACGGCGACGACGTCGCAACCGCTGAGTAAAAAATTATTTACCATATCCATACCGCGGCTAACGCCGAAAATGCCGATTTTTAAATTTTTCATTAAAATCCTCCACAATAAATTTTTGTTTTTTATCACGAACTTCTACCTTGAAACGTTAAACGGGTATCAAAAACACCGCAAGCATTCCGATAAAAGCCAAAATAACCGATATGATTTCCTTTTTGTAAGGTTTTTCCTTTTTAAAAAAGCACACCGCCGTAGACACGATTATAACGCCGCCCGTAACAAGCGGATATTGACAGGAAGCGTCTACGTGCATAAGGGCGAGAACGAGCAAAAAATTGGCAACGTTATTTAGTACGCCGCCGCCGAGGCTTAGACAAACCGACAACGGCGACAGCGTAGTTTTATTTTCGACCGCCTCGTCATTTTCGGATTTACTTTCTTTTTTACGGAAAAACAAAAGAATAATAATAATAAGTCCGTTAAGCGCAAATCCGCAACACGCCGTTAAAAGCGAATAGGCTTGAACGCTTGTTTTAGAATAAGGAGCAGAAGTAAAAAACTTCGATAAAACGCCCGACATTCCGTTCAGAATAAAAATGCCTGCGTAATAAATAGTGCCGCCGCGCGGACGGTTTCCGTTTACCGTCATAAAAAGCGCCGCCGCCACAAAGATAAGGCACAAAGCCTTTGCCAACGTCAACTTTTCGCCGTAAAACAAAATGCCTTGTAAAAACGGAAGAACGGCTCCGCCCAACATCGAATACAAAGAATACAGCGAAAGATTAATGCTTCCGAGCGCTTTAAACCCGAAAAAGGTGAACAGCAGACTGTTAATCGAGGTAAGCATAGCTATAATAAAGGTAAACCAAGTAAACTCGAAAGAAGCCCCGTTTACCGCAAGCAACACAAAAATCCCTCCGACGGCACCGAACAAGGAGAAACACAGCGACGCTTTTACCGTTTCGCCGTTTCTTCGCCGATATGCATCGTTAATCGCAAAACAACAACCGAAAAGCAAAGTCGACAAAACGATTATCGCGTAATACATTGTACTTTCCTCCTCCGTCTGTTTACGATATAATTTTAACACGCATAAAGCCGTTATGCAATAAAAAAATTCCATATATTTATGGAAAAAAGTTATATTTTGTTGCCATATTGTCACAGAAGTTGTAAAATAAAGGCGGTGAACAAAAATGAAAACAAACAACATATGTAAATTTACCCAAGAAAAAACGCACGACGAACTCATTGTTTCTTGCTTCGTTTTGGAAACAAACAATGCCGTCATGCGCGAAAAAACTTTACTTAGCGAAAATATAGCGATGATAATAACGAAAAGTTCAGGCGTTTGTTATTTCGACGAAACGCCGCTTAACTTTGCCGTCGGCGATTTGCTTTTCGGGTTTTCGGACGAAAGTTACCGCATAGAACCAAAGGATAATTGCGAATACGTGTACGTCAAATTTTCGGGCGGACGCGCAAAGGAACTTTTTAAGCGCTTTAACGTGCAAAAAAACAACAGACTCTTTTCGGGACAGGACGGACTCATCCCCTTTTGGAAAGAAAGCCTTTTGCGCGCCGACAAGCAAACCATAGACCTCGCCGCCGAAAGTATTCTTCTTTATACCTTTTCGAAACTTAAGATAAGCGAACGGAACAAACAAACCATTGCTTTTACCGTAATAGATATCGTGGAAGAAAATTTTACCGACGCCGAACTTTCGTTATCGTCTATAGCGAAAGAATTGTTTTACAACCCCAAGTACCTTTCGCACTCTTTTAAAAAGCAAACGGGAATAAGTTTTTCGGACTATCTTAATACGCAACGCATTAAATACGCCGTTTCCCTTTTCGACCACGGAATCGACTCGGTAAAAAACGTCGCGATACTTTCGGGATTTTCCGATCCCTTATACTTTTCGACCGTCTTTAAAAAACATATAGGCATATCCCCGAAGGAATACTCTAACAACGTTCGCCGTAACGACGCGTCTGTCGAGTGACCTAAACAATCCGACAAAAATTCTCTTAGCCGCCTTCAAAAACACACCCTAACGGGCTTATAGCCGGGCTTTACAAAAAAAGATTACCGAGCGCGGTAATCTTTTTTGTTTGCCGATATAGCATACCTCTTTGAAAAAGATATCGTTTTAACTTTAACTTTTCGGTCGCCATTTTTCATACGGAAACGTCAAATTTTCTTTTCCCACACGGCGTATAAAACGGTGTTATCGGGAATACTGCGTACTTCCTCGGATTTTAGCGCAACGACTACGTCCACGCCGTCCTTACGGGTAATGGTATAAGCGTGCGAAATTATATTATCTCCGTTTTCGTCGGTTGCCCAACCGATGAAATCATATCCGCTTCTGACGGGTGCGTAAAACGCTCCGTAATTTAAACTTACGGTCGCTTCATTGTAGGTACCCTTTCTTAACAAAAACGATTTAACATATAGGTTATCTTCGTCTTTTTCGAAATCGCACGAACATATGTATTGACTATATCCGCACCAAGACGCTTCGCGCGGCTGCCCTTGTAAAATTTGCTCTTTTACCCATCCGTCCTTTACGGAAAACGCCGACGTAAATATTATTGACGACGGTAAATTTGTCGATGCAAACAAAGATTGCCCATCTACTCCGCCGAAAGCGTTTCTATCGATAGTTTCGACGCTGTCGGGCAAAATAAAAACAGCCACGCATTCACCGAAGGCAAGACCGCCTATTTTCCTTACGCTTTCCGGTATTATCACTTGTTCAAGAGTACCGCATTCGTAAAAAGCCACGCTTTCGATTTTCACGAGTCCTTCCGAAAAGATAATGCTTTTTAGTTCGGCACACCCTTTAAAAGCCCCGTACTCTATCGTTTCCACCGACGAAGGTATAATGATTTTTTCTATTTTTGTACCGATAAACGCGTTTTTGCCGATAATTTTCACACCGTCGGGTATTACGCCTTTTCCGTTTCCTAAAATCAACTTATGGTCGCTTTTAGCGATTAAGCAATCGTTTTCGCTTCTGTATACGGTATTTTGTTTATCCACCGTTACTTTGCAAATAGCCGACAACCCTTGCGGAGCTTCTACAGTCGTTACGCTCGAAGGTATATCTATCGAGGTAAGTTTATCGCAACCGCGAAAAGCACCTTTGTTTAACCCCGTTAGAACACCGTATTAGATTACCGACAATAAAC
>CAYNYV010000093.1:0-3770 GCA_964401515.1 uncultured Christensenella sp. | reverse complement strand
ACCGTATCGCGCGGCGTTTGCGAAGTTAAAGACGGGTATCTCGAAAAAGTTACCGAAATCACGAAAATCAATTCCGACGGAAGTTATTTAAGTAAAAACGGCGACGTTCGCCAACTTTCCAAAGACACCCTCGTATCGATGAACCTTTGGGGGCTTACGCCCGATATATTCGACGTTTTGGACGTCGAATACGAAAAATTTCTAAAAACAGCTAACCTCGAAAAAGACGAGTTTTTCATTCCCACGGTAATCACGAACGCACTTAACGCAAACAAGGCGAGCGTAAAAGTGTTTACCAACGCAGATAAATGGTACGGCATTACTTATAGAGAGGACCTTGCCGAAATAAAAAACGCTATCGGAGAATATTTGAAAAATGGATTATACGAAGGAATATAAACAAAAAGCAGAACTTTTCGATTTAGAAGGAAACGTTTTAACCGTCGAGCCTTACGGCAGCGGTCATATAAACGTAACGCTTTTAGTTACGACTGACAAAAAACGCTACATTATGCAAATAATGAACACCGACGTTTTTAAAGATTCGGACGGACTGATGAGCAATATTTACGGTGTAACCGAATACCTAAAATCGCTCGGCGTCGAAACTTTGGAAATCGTAAAAACAAAGGACGGAAAAATCTATTCCAAGGGCGAAGAATGCTTACGCGTTTATAAATTTATCGAAAACACCGTAACTTACCAAACGGCTTCCGACCGCGAAATTTTTAAAAACTCGGGAAAAGCTTTCGGGGAATTTCAAAACCAACTCGCGGGATTTGACGCAAGCGTTTTGTGCGAAACGATAAAAGACTTCCACAACACGACCGACCGTTTGGAAAAATTCAAAGCCGCGCTTTCCGCAGACGCTTTCGACAGAGCCAAAAACTGTCAAAAGGAAATCGACTTTATATTACAAAACAAAGATACATACTCGCGCATAACGAAAGGATTAGCGGACGGAACAATTCCGCTAAGGGTTACCCACAACGACACTAAACTCAATAATATTTTAATGGACGAAAAATCAGGTGCCGCGCGCGCAATCATAGACCTCGACACCGTAATGCCGGGTTCCATGCTGTACGACTTCGGCGACTCGATACGTTTCGGCGCGTCGACTGCGGCGGAAGACGAAAAAGACCTTGAAAAAGTCAATTTCGACATTACTTTGTTCGAATCTTACGTCGACGGTTTTTGCTCTGCGGTAAAAACGAGCATTACGCCCAAGGAAGTCGAACTTCTTCCCTATTCCGCTTACCTTATGACGATAGAATGCGGAATGAGATTTTTAACCGATTATCTTTCGGGCGACACCTATTTTAGAACGCGTTACCCCGAACACAACCTCGTGAGGGCGCGCACTCAATTAAAACTTGCCGACCAAATGCAAAAAAGAGCGGACGAAATGCAACAAATTTGTTACAAATATACCAAGTAAAAGGATTTACGCTATGAAAAAAATAAGAATGGGAATAATAGGACTCGGCTGTCGCGGATACGCGCTTACCGAAACGATGCTTGCCTGTAAAGAAGCGGAAATCGTTGCCGTTTGCGACGTATACTATGACAGAATTGAAAGAGAAATTAATTTTCTTGCCGAAAAAGGACGGCAAAAGCCTAAGGGATATACCGATTATAAAGAACTTTTACAAGACGATAACATAGACGCGGTACTCGTTGCAACCTCTTGGGAAAGCCATATTTCAATCGCGATCGACGCGATGAAAGCGAAAAAAATAACGGCGCTCGAAGTGGGCGGCGCGTGCAGCGTGCAAGAATGTTGGGATTTAGTCAATGCTTACGAACACACAAAAACCCCTATAATGTTAATGGAAAACTGTTGTTTCGACCGCTTCGAACTTTTATCGACCGCGCTTGTAAGAGCGGGTAAGCTCGGCGAAATAGCACATTGCCACGGTGCTTACGCACACGACCTGCGCGACGAAATTTCGGGTGGAAACATTAGAAGACATTATAGACTTCCGCACTACAAAAGCCGCAACTGCGAAAACTACCCGACACACGAATTAGGCCCCATCGCAAAAATTTTAAATATAAACAGAGGCAACCGAATGTTGTCGCTTGTATCCGTTGCGAGTAAGGCAGCGGGGTTGAAAGAATTCGTCGAAAATAACGAAAATTGTATCGATAACGGGCTTATAGGTCAAGATTTCCACCAAGGCGACATTGTCGAAACTATAATTACTTGCGCTGGCGGACAAACGGTTTCTTTAAAATTGGACACAACTTTACCGCGGTATTATTCGCGTGAATTTACCGTTCGCGGGACAAAAGGACTGACAAACGCCGAAGCCGATATGGTGCTTATAGAAGGCGATTGCAATACGCACGCTTATAAAGAAAATTGCAATACTTCGGAAAAATACGACGATTACGTTCCGAATATATGGAAAGACATTACCGACGAGCAAAAAACGCTCGGACACGGCGGAATGGACTTTTTGGAATTCAAAGCCTTTTTTAAAGCGATAATAAACAACGAAGATATGCCTATCGACGTATACGACGCGGCAAGTTGGATGTGCGTAACCGCACTTTCCGAAGCCTCTGTCGCTCAAGGCGGCACGCCGCAAGCAATACCCGATTTCACTAACGGAAAATGGGTGACGAGAAAGCCTTGCGACGTAACCGAACTTCCGACAAAATAAAACGTTGTTTTTTACAAATCACGGTTTGAAAAGCAACATATAAAAACCTACCGAAAAAGGGTTGTGAGCAATCAAAGATTTGCCCACAACCCTTTATAAATATCTTTTAAAATTATAAAAGTCGGTCTATAAGCCTGTTATCGCCCGTTTTTACAAAAATCGGCGCGTTTAAATTTATAAGTTTTCGTTAACTACTTTCACGATTTTTCCGCCGCCCAAGCAAATGCCGTCTAAGTAAAATACGGCGTATTGCCCTACTGTCACGGCGCGCTCGTCTTCTTTTAAAACAACTGTCGCTTTATCTTCGCCGTCTAAAATTACGGTAGCGACTTTTTCAAGCGCGCGGTAACGTGTTTTTACCGTGCAATCGAAAGTTTCGCCTTGCGGCTTTAGGATAAAGTTTAGTTCGTCAACGTAAAACTTGTTCGTCATTAAGGCCTTTTCAGAACCGTGCGACACGTACAAAAGATTTTTAGCAGAGTCTTTTTTTATAACGAACCAGCGTCCGTCTTCCCCGCTTTTTCCGCCTAAATCCAAGCCCTTTCTTTGTCCTAAAGTGTAGCGAAAAAGTCCGCGGTGGGTACCTATAACTTCGCCTTTATCTGTAATTATATCGCCGCATTTCGGCGGAATATAGTCGGATAAAAAGTCAACGAACTTTCTGCCTTTTGTCAAGCAAACGTCCGAACTATCTTTCTTTTTAGCCGTAGGAATAGCGTTTTCTTCAGCGATTTGTCTGACTTCGTCCTTTGTATATCCGTAAAGGGGAAACAACGTTTTTTCCAAAACTTCTTCAGATACTCTGTTTAAAAAATAGGTCTGATCCTTTTTTGCGTCCTTGGCTTTAGCAAGACAAGTCCTTCCGTCGCGCTTAATTACCGAACAATAATGCCCCGTCGCAACGTAGTCGCAACCGAGTTCTTCAGCCTTATCGAAAAGCGCGCCGAATTTAATATATTTGTTGCAAAGAACGCAAATATTCGGCGTATTTCCTTTTTCGTATTCTTTAATAAAAGGCCCGAACACGTTTTTGCTGAAAGTTTCCGAAAAATCGGCAAGGTAATATTTAATTTTCAAACGCTCGCAAACGGCTTTTAA
>CAYNYV010000092.1:0-4093 GCA_964401515.1 uncultured Christensenella sp. | reverse complement strand
TTGCTATCACCGATACCAACTGCGATCCCGATTTAATCGATTACGTTATTTCCGCAAACGACGACGCTATCAAAGCGGTTAAGTTAATTACTTCCGTTATAGCTGACGCCGTAATCGAAGGCAAGCAAGGCGAAGACGCCGTTATCGCTATGAGAGAACAAGCCGCTAAGCTTCGCGCTCAAGCGGAAGGCGCTAACGAAGAAGCTTCCGAAACTACGGAAGACGCTCCCGCCGAAGAAGCGGAAAACGCCGACGTTGCTACCAAACAGGCTGAATAATCCGTTTACACTATTTATACAAGGAGATTATTATGAGTTTTACAGCACAAGATGTTAAAGCATTGAGAGAAAGAACCGGTTGCGGTATGATGGATTGCAAAAACGCACTTACCGAAACTAACGGCGATATGGAAAAGGCTATTGACTTTTTGAGAGAAAAAGGTATGGCTAAGGCTGCTAAGAAAGCCGGTCGTATCGCTGCCGAAGGTATCGTTGACAGTTACATTCATATGGGCGGCAAAATCGGCGTTTTGTTAGAACTTAACTGCGAAACCGACTTCGTTGCGCGTGGCGATCAATTCAAAAACTTAGCACACGACATTTGTTTGCACATTGCAGCCGCTAACCCTTCCTATCTTACCAAGGAAGAAGTTCCCGCCGACGTTTTAGAAAGAGAAAAAGCAGTTTTAAAAGCTCAAGCTTTAGAAGAAGGCAAGCCTGCTAATATCGTTGAAAAAATGGTCGAAGGCAGAATTAAAAGTTTCTATGACGACAATTGTCTTTTATATCAAAAATTCGTTAAAGATCCTTCTAAGACTATCGAACAACTCGTTGTCGAAGCAACCGCTACTATCGGCGAAAAGATCGCTATAAGAAGATTTGTTCGTTACGAAATGGGCGAAGGCTTACAGAAAAAGAGCGAAAACCTTGCCGACGAAGTTGCCGCGCAGGTTGAAGCAATGAAGAAATAATTTTGCACGGAGAAGAGGAAACGTAACTTATTGTTTGTTTCCTCTTTTTTGAAAAATTGCGGATTTTTGTGATTTTATAGCAAACGCTTTTACGAAAACCGCACTGATTTTCTGGCAAAAGTCGGGCTATAAGTCCGTTATTGCCATATTTCTTACGTTTACGAGGGGTTTTGTATGGCGAAATACAATAGGGTTTTATTGAAGTTAAGCGGAGAGGCTTTGGCAAAAGACAAGGGCTTTGGTTACGATTACGATTTTGTCGATAAGGTTGTCGACGAACTTATATCGGTATCTAAAAGCGGCACGCAAGTATCTTTAGTTGTGGGCGGCGGTAATTTTTGGCGAGGCAGACAGGGCGGAGGTATGGACAGAACTATTGCCGACCAAATGGGAATGCTTGCTACCGTTATGAACGCTTTGTGTTTGCAAGACGCTATTGAAAGACGAGGCGGTAAAGCAACCGTTTTATCGTCGATAGAAATGGACCGTATCGCCGAACTTTACACAAAAAGGCGTGCTGATAAGTACCTTAGCGACGGCTATATCGTGATTTTTGCCGGCGGCACGGGCAGCCCTTTCTTTTCCACCGATACGGCGGCTTCGCTTAGGGCGGCGGAAATAGAAGCGGACGCGATACTTCTTGCGAAAAACGTCGACGGTATTTATACGGGAGACCCCAAAGTCGACAAAACGGCTAAAAAGTTCGATGAGATTTCTTATATGGAATTTATCGAAAGAGGACTTAAAGCAATGGATTTGACGGCGGTTACCATGTGCATGGAAAACAACGTTCCCATTCTTTGTTTTATGCTTGACGAAAATTCTATACTTCGTGCGGTAAACGGCGAAAAGTTAGGCACTTGGATAAGATAGTCTAAGGTTTCGGAAACGTTGATTTTATCGAATATTTTATTAGATTGCCTAAAAGATAAAGTTTTTAAGTCCGTCTTTATGGCGGCAAAACCGTCTAAGGACGGTATCAAAAATATAGAAAAGTGAGGAATATACTATGGCAGCAGATATGGAACAAATCGAGATGATTTTACTCGAATGTGAGGAAAAAACAGGTAAAACCATTAGCGTTTTAAAAGAAAATTATATACAGATAAGGCTCGGTAGAGCAAATCCGCACGTTCTTGACAAGGTAATGGTTGATTTTTACGGTCAACCGACACCCGTCGCACAAATGAGCAATATTTCCGTGCAGGAAGGTAAGTGTCTTGTTATAGCGCCGTGGGATAAGAGTATGCTTAAAAACGTCGAAAAGGCGATACTTGCGTCTAACGTAGGCATTACGCCGACCAACGACGGTTCTGTTATAAGGCTTGTTTTTCCCGACCTTACCGAAGAAAGACGTAGGGAAATCAGTAAACAAGTCAGAAAAATGGGCGAGGACGCCAAAGTTGCGGTAAGAAACGTTCGCCGCGACGTGTTGGATACGCTTAAAAAATTGAAAACAAACAAAGAAATATCCGAAGACGAATATACTAATTTCGAACAAGACGTCAACGATATGATAAATACCGCTATCGAATCGGTAGAAAAACTACAAGCCGAAAAAGAAAAGGACGTGATGACCGTTTAATGGACGGTATTAATCACGTTGCGTTCATAATGGACGGAAACGGACGCTGGGCGACGGCTAAAAATCTGCCGCGGCTCGAAGGGCATAAGGCGGGCGCAAAAGCAATGGAAAAGATTGTGCCTTATGCTTTTTCGCACGGTGCGAAGGTTCTGTCCTTTTATGCTTTTTCGACGGAAAATTGGTCAAGACCAAAAAAGGAAGTCGACGGTATACTGTCGCTTCTTATGGCGATGCTTGCTAAAAATTTACCGAAACTTATTAAAAAGCAAATAAAGCTTGTCGTTTCGGGGGATTTGTCGCCGCTTTCGTCCGATAAACGCGAAAAAGTCGTCGACGCAATAGAGAAAACTAAAGATTTCGACAAGACTTTAAACATTTTATTTAATTACGGCGGCAAAAGCGACGTGCTGTTTGCCGCGCGCGAACTTATTAGAAAAGGCGTTGAGAATCCTTCCGAAAAAGATTTTGAAAACGCGCTTTACACCAAAGATATTCCGCCCGTAGATTTACTTATAAGGACGGGCGGGGAAAAAAGGCTCAGCAATTTTATGCTTTGGCAAATTGCCTATGCGGAACTGTATTTTACCGATATTCTTTGGCCTGATTTCGGAAAAGAAGAATATGATTTTGCCGTTCAATGGTTCGGCGGACGTGAAAGGAGGTTCGGTGGCATTGACAACACAAACTATCGCTGACAACAAAGGTGATAAAATGAAAAATTTTCTTATGAGAGCCGTTACGAGCGTGTTTATCGTGGCTGCAATCGCGGGCTCGTTTGTTTTACGGCAATGCGTTGACGAAAGATGGATGTACTTGCTGTTTTTCGTGTTTGCGGCGCTCGGTTCGTTTGAAATGGTCAGGGCGTTAAAGGACAGATTAACCGATTTCATTAAATGCGTCGTAATGGCGTATGCGCTTGCGATTGTTCCGTTTTATATGTTTTTCGGCACGGCAGCGCTTTTGATTATTACCGTCGGCGCGGGCATTTTACTACTTCTCGCGACGGTTTTCGATTTCGACAATACTACGGTGGAAAAAACCGCATGCGGATTTTTCGCAATGTTTTATCCGAGCGTTTTGCTTATCCCAATGCTTTTGGCAAATTCGCTTGAAAACAATTCCTTTATAGCGTTATTGCTTATTTTTTCGATTTCGCCGGTAGCGGATGCTATGGCGTACATAGTCGGCTCCTTGTTAAAAGGACCTAAGTTATGCACTAAAATAAACCAAAAAAAGACCATTAGCGGTGCTATAGGCGGACTTTTGGGCGGCGTAATCGTTTCTGTTTTCGTGTGGCTTATTTATGCGAAAGGTATGGTTTTAGAGAATGCCGCGTGGGAACTCGTATTATTTATCGTTACGGGGCTTGTCGGCGCATTGTTTACCGAACTCGGCGATTTGGTCGAAAGCGCTATAAAACGTAAACTGGAAATAAAAGATATGGGGCGCATTTTGCCCGGACACGGCGGAATGCTTGACAGAATCGACGGCAATATGCTTTGCGCCGCTTTTATATACGCCGTATTTGCTTTTATCGG
>CAYNYV010000091.1:0-4252 GCA_964401515.1 uncultured Christensenella sp. | reverse complement strand
TATGCACTTTGACGACATCTACATTTTCGACCCCGTAACGGGTGACGTTATTTAAAATGGGAAAAAAGAACGTTAACATGAAAATCATTGCGCGGGAATGCGGTGTTTCCATAAACACCGTTTCCCACGCTTTGCGTGATTTTGACGATATTTCAAAGGCAACTAAACAAAGAATACGCCAAAAGGCAGTGGAACTCGGCTACATGCCTAACGCCGTGGCGCAACAAATTAAAGGTGAGGAAAAGCCCGTTGTAGCGTTGCTCTTCGCGAAACTAACCAACCTTTATTTTTCCGTGCTCAGCAACGAAATTATAAAAATCGTCGAACAAAATCAGGAATTTTGCGTGCTGATGTTGCCGCTTAACAATAACCATCTCGACGTTTTAAAGCAATGCGTTTTGCAACGCGTCGATATGGTCGTTACGTATGATATTTTTCCTGCCGAAGCAGCCGAGTTTGCTAAACTTAATAATATTAGAATAATAATGGTCGGAAACGGACCCGTGCATATAAACGCCGACAGCGTGTCCGTTGACGAGGAAATGAGTTGCGAACAAGTCGCAAGATATTTATGGGGAATCCATAAGGGGAAAAAGTTTTTATATGTCGGCAATAATGGTTATTTGTGCGATTTAAGGTACAGATATTTTAAAGCGATGTTATCTTCGCTCGGAGCGACCGACGTTGTAAAATTTTCGCGTGCGGCAAGTAAGGAAAACGCCGATAGGGAACTTTTAAAGCTTATTAACGATGGATACAGAAGCATTTTCTTTTATAACGACATCGAAGCGTATAAATCGTTAGCGGCACTTGACCGCATAGTCGTCGACGTAAGAAAAGCCTTTCCCGATTTACATTTGGTCGGCTTTGACGGGCTTTGCGAAAACGTTGTGGGCATGAAGCAGATTTCCACAGTGCTTATCGACTACGCCGCTTTTGCACGGGAAATTTACAATATGATTTTATTCAGATTGAACAACCCCGACGCACCGTTTAAAAAAGTGCTTTTGCCTACGTCGCTTCATCAACGCAAAAACAATTAAAATTAAACTTTGACCGCAAAATCGGGAAAATGACGAAAAACGGACTTAAAAAATTGACTTATGTTTTTGTATAATGTATACTAAAAACAAATCCAAACTCGTTAAAGGAGAGTTGTTGTTATGAAAAACATCGACATTAAAGAAAAAATTAAGTTAATCATCGCAAAAGATCGCTGGTCGAATCACAATCTCGGCGGCGAATTATATACTTTTAACGTATCGGACGGACCTTGCGGTTTAAGACACCATGATCCCGTAACCGATAAAGTAATTCCTTGGATTTCTTATCCTTCGATACAAGTGCTTGCACATACTTGGAATTTAGATTTAGCCAGAAAAATGGGTAACGCAATCGCCAACGACTGCATTGACTTCGACGTTGACATTATACTTGCACCGGGCGTAAATATTAAAAGAATTCCCACTTGCGGAAGAAACTTCGAATATTTCAGCGAAGATCCTTACGTAGCGGGGACTATGGCTAAAGAATATATCGAAGGCGTTCAAGAAAAACACGTAGGTACTTCCTTAAAGCATTTCTGTTGCAATAACGCGGAATATTCGAGACATTGGAGTTCTTCCGAAGTCGACGAAAGAACTTTAAGAGAACTTTATTTGAAACAGTTTGAAATCGCGTGTCAGGCTAAGCCTTGGACGGTTATGTGTTCGTATAACCTCGTAAACGGCGTAAGAATGTCCGAACACGCTAAATTATATAAAGTATTACGCGAAGAATTCGGCTTCGACGGCGCTATTATTTCCGATTGGGACGCCGTTAAAGACATAGTCGCGTCTTTAGACGCGGGGCTCGATATGACCTTCCCGTACAACGAAAAGTTGTTTAACGACCTTTTCACCGCTTACGACAAGGGAAAACTTCCTTTGGATAAACTTGCCGAAAGCGTGGCGCGTATTATAGAACTCGCTAAAAAGTGCGAGGAAGCAAAGAAAGTTCGCAAAGTAGATATGACCGTCGAAGAAAGAGAACAAACCGCTCTCTCTATTGCCGAAGAAGGTATCGTTTTACTCAAGAACGATATGCTTTTGCCTTTGGAAAAAGACGCTAAGATTATGGTTACTGGCTGCGCGTCTTGTTCTTGCTATCGCGGCGGCGGTTCTGCGGCGGTAGATCTTCGCAAGGAATATGCTCATCTCGATTGGGCTTTAAAAGATTATTTCGACAACGTTACCTATTCCGGGTCCACTACATGGAGCCGCGGTGTCGTTACAAGCATAGGAAATCTTCGTCAAGCGTGCAAGGATGCGCGCAACGCCAGCGTATCGATTATAGCGGTAGGCGATAACGAAAAGTGCGAAAGCGAAGATTTCGACAGACTTCACATTAAACTTTCCAAAGAGGAAACCGATACTATTAAAGAGGTTTCTCGTGCGTCAAACGCTACGATAGTAGTTGTTTATGCGGGCAGCGCGATCGATATGACCGATTGGATCGACGACGTCGACGCGATTATTTATGCGGGTTACGGCGGAGAGTTTGTAAATAACGCCGTCGCGAAAGTAATCGCGGGTGTGGTTAACCCTTCCGGCAGACTTACCGAAACTTTCCCCATCGATATGTACGACGTACCCGCGATGCACGCTTATAGGGACGCCGCTTGCGTAAGATATACCGAAGGTTTGGACGTCGGTTACAGATATTTCTGCTCGGCGGAAGAACCCGTATTATTCCCGTTCGGTTACGGGCTCAGTTATTCGGAATTCGAATATTCCAATCTCAAAATTACGGGTAAAGGATGTGACTATAAAGTCAAATTTACCGTTAAAAACTACTCGGATACAGACGGTGCCACGGTTGCCCAGATTTATGTCAGCGAACTCGATAAGTTGGTCTATAGGCCGGTTAAAGAGTTAAAAGCCTTCAAAAAAGTCTTCGTAAAAGCACATCAAAAAGTCAATGTGGAACTAACGCTCGATAAAACCGCGTTCCAATACTATTCGACCGCAATCGACGGTTGGAAGGTCGACGACGGCAAGTTTGAAATTCAAGTTTGCACCAACGCCGAAGAAGTCGAACTTTGCGAAGTTATCGAAGTCAAAAACAATTAATCGACAGTATAAGGAAGTTTTACTATCAACATGCAACACGTAAAATCATACCGTAAAGGTCACCCCAATCCCCAAAAATACAGAGAAAATTATCAATCGTTAAATGGCGAATGGAAGTTTTGTTTCGACGAAAACGACCAAGGTTTGTTAAGTCATTACGAACTTAATTTTCCCGAAGGTTTGACGATAAACGTCCCGTATCCTTATCAATGCGAAAAAAGCGGAATTAATCTCCCGGATAAACAATGCGACGTTGTCTGGTACGAAAAGACTTTTAACGTAGAAACCCTCGATAAGGAAAACGTTATTTATTTTGCTGCGGTCGATTACAAAACGACGGTTTTCGTTAACGGAAAATACGTTATGCGCCACGAAGGCGGTTACGACGCTTTTTCGGTAAACGTCAACGACTACGCAAAGGTCGGCGAAAACAAGATAACGCTTAGGATAGAAGATACGATGGCTATCGATCAAGTGCGCGGCAAACAACGTTGGCGTAAAGATTCGTTTACTTGTTTTTACATCGAAACGAGCGGTATCGTAAAAGACGTTTACATGGAAACTCTCGATAAAAATCATATCGAAGATTTTTCACTCAACGCCGATTACGCGACGAAGACGTTAAATGTTTCTGCAACTTGTCCTATAGGAACTGTTTTAAAGGTCGCGCTTTCCGACCGCAACGGCAAACTTTGCAAGGAACAGTCTTTCGACGTGACTTGCCTTAGCGGCGAATATTCGCTTTCCTTAGACGACGTTATCGGTTGGTCTAACGAAAATCCCTATTTGTACGACGTTACGCTTACGCTTTTAAAGGGCGGCACCGTAACCGATACCGTTTTAAGTTACTGCGGATTTATAACCGTTTCGCAAAAGGCAAACAGAGTATTTATAAACGGCAAAGACACTTATCTAAAATTCGTGCTTAACCAAGGTTATTTTACCGATACGATTACGACGCCTACGGAAGAAGAAATCGTTAAAGACATTCAACTTACCTTAGACTGCGGTTTCAACGGCGCAAGAATGCACGAGCACGTTCCGTCCGACTTAAACTTTTATTATATGGATTTACTCGGACACTATGCTTGGCAAGAATGTCCTTCGGCGCACGGATACAGTTATGCGGCAAACAAGCAATA
>CAYNYV010000090.1:0-4323 GCA_964401515.1 uncultured Christensenella sp. | reverse complement strand
GAAAAGTGTGTAAGCCTTATTTTTTTACTTACACACTTTATTTTACACTCTCAAACCGCCTTATAGTAAAAACACTTACTCGAGAAAAATCAAATACAAACCTAAAAATCTTCCTCGTCGTCCTCTTCTTCGTCCTCTTCTTCGTCGTCTTCCTCGTCTTCTTCTTCGAAGTCGTCGGGATCGATAGGACCGTAATCGAAGTCGTCATCGTCGTCGTTGGTTTCCATAGATTCGTCGTCGTCGTCGAGATAATCTTCTTCGTCGTCGAAAAGTTCGTTGACTTCTTCTTGTTCGAGTTGAGAAAGCGATAACATTTCTTCGTCGTCGGCGTCTTTGCCGAGTTCTTCTTTCTCGTCGTCATCGAGGTATTTCTTCCATTCTTCGTCGCTATCGATATCGACGTCGGCGTCCTTTTCTTCCTCGTAACGACGTTTTTCAAGACAACTGTCGCACATTTCCTCGGTAACGGAAATATAGTTCTGTTTACAAATAGGACAGATTTTTTCGGAAATTTCCTCGTCCTCGTCAAGGTTGGCAAACATAAGTTGAGGACCTAATTTAAGTTCCGCCTTACAAACGTCGCAATACTCTTCTTCTTCGGGGATATAATTCAATTCACATCTCGGGCAAAGTTTATATTTAGCCATAATTCGCCTCCGCAGCAATGCCTTATTGCATTAAGTGCAAATATTATATTAATATTGTTTTGATTTGTAAACTGTTTTTATACGGTTTTTTCATTTTTTTCAGAATTTTCTCAACCTTTTATTATGAAAATCACCAAAATAACCAATTTTTCTTGGTTTTTCCGTTTTTAAAATCAAAAACACGCCAAAGTTAAAGATAATTTGGTATGCTTCGACCTTTCATAACGGCTGTTTTTACGCGATAAACGATTTATCCTTGCCTTTTATCGCCTTTCATAACCTTTGACGACCATTTGCAACCGTTTATCACCACTTGCAACCGTTTATCACCACTTGCAACCACGTTTGACCATTCGTTACGATTATCTTCCGTTGTAGCCGCATTGCTAAAAATACGGTTATCTGCCGAATAAAGAAATATTTTCCCCCACAAAAATAAAGCAAGAATAAAAAGGAATTTCCTTTATACTCTTGCTTTTCATCATAGATCATATTTTTCAGGCAGTACGTTATTTAACGCTTTCTTTTTTTAATTTACAAAGACTTATATAAAAGCATTTAAAGGCTCGTAAAAGCGCTACAAAAGCCGAAAACGCGCGGTAAAAGGCACAAAGAAAATTAATCAAGCGCCTTCTAAAAGCATCTTATCGGCAACGAGAGCGATAAATTCGCCGTTAGTAGGCTTTTCGCTACCGACGTAAGCCCTTACGCCGAACACAGAATTTATACTGTCTATGCGATTTCTGTTCCAAGCGACTTCGATTGCATGACGGATGGCGCGTTCCACCTTCGATGCGGAAGTTTCATACTTATCGCCTATCATGGGATACAACTTTTTGGTTATGCTGTTAATGATTTTGGGATTATCCACCGCCATTTTAACGCCTTCGCGCAAGTAAGCGTAACCTTTTATATGGGGCGGAATGCCGACCGATATAAAAATTTTGCTTATCCTTTCGTCTAAACTAAGCACGGGCGACGCAACGGCTTTTAATTCGAACGAATCTTTTTTGTCTTTTTCACATAGCCCCGTAAGCCTTTCTAATAAAACGGCAGACGATATAGGCATCGTCATATAGTAAAGCGCACCCAAATCCATTGCGTTTTTTATTATTCTTTCGTTTTTTAAAGCACTAACGACTACCGCTTTTACGTTGCAACGAATCGCCGAAAGATGTTTTAAAACTTCGAAGCCGTCTATACTCGACAACACTAATCCCGTAACTACGAAATTCGGCTGTAATTTATCGATAAGGTCAATACCTTCTTTACCGTCGGTGCACGCGCCGACTATTTCGAAACAACTGTCCTTGAACGTCTTCTTTATCCTTTCTATGTCCCAACCGTCTTCATATATAAAAAGCAATTTGTTGTTTTCCATAGCTCCTTCCCCTAAAAACCGTTTATATTTTTCGCTTCGGTATTCCAACATATTTTTCATAAAAAATTTCGTCTATTTTCTTTTTAAAAGCGCTTAACAAGCCAAACGCCGCTGTCAAAAGTAAGCGCGGTGCAATTAAAGTAAAAACCGGTCAAAAAGGATTTTTTGCCAACGCAGCAACCTATCCGACGCTAGTGCGCCGACAGGAAGTTTCTCTAACGCAAGCAGGCCGTCATTTTTGAACATAATTAAGATTATTTATCTTTATCAAAAACATTTTTGGGAAAACGTTAAAATTTCGTTTTCTAATTACATTTAAAGACAAATAATTTACAAAAACCGACTTATACGCCTTTTAATGCAAAGATACCCTAACAAGTTTTTAACTTTACATACATTATATCACAGTAAAATCAAAAAGAAAAGTAAATATGAACGATTTCAAAAAATATATTTAACATTTTATGTTCAATATTGTCGAATTTTGTGTTTTTTTGTAAACGCGATAATTTGCTTTTTCCGTATATAGTAAAAAGACTCGCCTTTTAACGAGCCTTTTTATTTTGTTACAACGTAATTTTATTTTGATTTTTATACCACGTGCCATCCGCAACAAAGCCTTTATTTGCGCTCCGATTCGGTTAACCAAAAACCGGAAACGAAAATTTTATCGACTTTTACGTCACCGCTTACCGTGTAACACATTTTCACAGTCTTTCGTTTTGCCGTATACGAAGAAAGTTCGCATTGCGTTTTTCTATCGCCGTCAAGCAAAAAGACTTCGGTCGTTCTTTTTAAATCGTCAAACGGAGCATTGTCTTTTCTGCGAGCGTCTTCCAAACACAGACCGCTAAGCAAAACGCCGCCCGCAATCGAATAATCGTTTTTAAAAGTAAGCGTGATTTGTTTTTCGCCGTTTTTTTCCTCGACCGCAACAACTACGTCCACCATTATCTTTTGATTGGAAAATAACGACGTCGTTTCAACGGTAAAGCTATCGTCTGATACGGAAACTTTATACTCGTTGGGCACGTAAACCTGTCTTACGGTGTAAACGTCCTTTTTGAAAAACGCTTTGTACCCCCTAAACAAGTATCCGAAAAAGCCGCTTATGATGCCGACAAACAACAGCGCCGCCGCAAGAACGACCGCGGCAAAAACAATTCTTATCTTATATTTTCTTTCCATAACGATAAACCCGTCCTTTTTTTTAAACTTACGCGGTATGAAAAAAGCCGTCCGAATAAAGACGGCTTTCGATAATCGAAAAAAGATAAATAATTATCTCTTGGAGAATTGAGGAGCGCGACGAGCTTTCTTTAAGCCGTACTTCTTTCTTTCCTTCATTCTCGGATCCCTTGTTAAGTAACCTGCTTTTTTAACAACGGTGCGAAGTTCCGGTTCAGCCGTAACGAGCGCCCTTGCAATACCGTGACGAATAGCGCCGGCTTGACCGGTGAAACCGCCGCCGTTAACGTTAACGAAAACGTCGTAATCGGCTTCCTTTTCGGTAAGCGTCAAAGGTTGACGAATAACAAGTTTAACGGTATCTAAAGCGCAATATTCGTCGATAGATCTTCCGTTTATGATATAAGTGCCGTTTCCGCCGGGAATAAGACGTACTCTTGCGACTGCTTTCTTTCTTCTGCCCGTTCCCCAGAACTGGACTTTCTTTTTAGTAGCCTTTGCCATAGTAGATTACCCTCCTTATTAATAATCGAGCTTGAGCGCAACGGGTTGTTGAGCCTGTTGTTTGTGTTCTGCGCCCTTGTAAACGCGAAGTTTTTTAAGCATCTTTTTGCCCAAAGTGTTTTTGGGAAGCATGCCCTTAACCGCTTCGTAAACGGCAAGGTCAGACTTTTTAGCCATGATTTCGCTGTAAGGTATCTGCTTTAATCCGCCGACGTAACCGGTGTGATAGGTGTAAAGCTTCTTTTCAAGCTTCTTGCCGGTCAAAACAACCTTATCGGTGTTTAAAACGATAACAAAGTCACCGCAGTCTACGTTAGGCGTAAAGGTGGGTTTATGTTTGCCTCTTAAAATCGCCGCAACTTGAGACGCAAGTCTACCGAGGGGCATCCCCGTAGCGTCGACAACGTACCACTTTCTCTCAACAGTGGCGGGATTTGCCATATATGATTTCATGATAAATATCTCCGAAAATTAATTAGTATTGCGCAATGAAGTCAATGAAAGAAAGTTTATGCAAGGGGCTAATTCGCATAAAAAAGCCTTCGCCGAATTCAAGCGACTATCACATTTTAAACTATTATTATATTTAAGTCAAGCATTTTT
>CAYNYV010000089.1:0-4333 GCA_964401515.1 uncultured Christensenella sp. | reverse complement strand
CGTTACGTCGATAAGCGCGTAAATAAGCTCTATCAAATCGGCGCGGTCGGCTTTAAGCGCCCAACGCTTGACTTTTTCCTTGCGCCGCTCGTTTATAAAAGCCTTTTCGTCGTAAGGCGCTCCTTCTATAAGGTAATAACGTTTGGCTTCGGCGGGAAATATCGCAAAATACAACGCCGCCATATGACTGCAAAATTTATGTTTGAAACTACTTTTCGGACAAGAACATTCCGACTTTTTAGGATTATCGACGTCAAGCAGAACCGAATAAACGTTTCCGCTAAAATCCGAAACCCTGGCTTTGAAAATTCTATCTTGACAACGAGTAATTTTACCGATCTTTCCGTTTATATAGTAAAGATAACCGTCGTGTCTGACGTCCGAATCGCGCACAGACAAAATGTCAATCATTTTCTATTCGTCAACCTCGTCAAATATTTTATCTTTAAAAAATTCTTCGAGCGAAAGTCCCAAAGTAGCCGTTATTTGAAAAACGACGTTTAAAGACACCGTCTTGTTTTTGCCGCGTATTACTTCGGCTATTGTTTGGCGCGCTATTCCGCCCTCTTTCGACAATTTGTAACAAGTCATGTTCCTTTCTTCGAGCAACGATTCTATTCTTTTTCCTACTGCTTCCACTAAACGCATTTTACACCGCCGTACGACAACTATCGTTGTCTATTTCGGTTATGATTATACATTAGTAGATTGATGAAAACGACAATGGCAGTTGTCTATCTCCTTTTATCCCGAAAAAGTTGTCGCAAGGTTCGGATGCAGCCTTTTAAGCCTCTCTTTTTCAACGAAAAAAACTTAATTTTTAGTAAAACATCGAAAAAATCGCCGCAAATAAACAAACGTGCAAAAAAACGCGGCGAAAAATAGCGCCGCGTGTGTTTTTAAACCGATAAGAATTACGCCTTATCGCAAGTTAAAATGCCTTTTTTATAGTTGACGCCGAAAAATTCGGCAAGCGTTTTAAGTTGGTCGTCGGTAATGGTGTTTTTGCGTTCCAAATGAGCCGTAAGCATATAAACCTGACTTGCTTTTTCGACGGTTTCGATAAGCCCGAAAGTTTCGTCCAAAGTCTTACCCGCACCGTAAATTCCGTGCAAAGCCCATACTACGACACGCGCGCTTTTCATTTTTTCGGCAGTTTTTTCGCCGATTTCGGTCGTACCGCAAAGCATCCAAGGAAGCACTTCGACGCCGTCGGGGAAAACCACTATACACTCGGTACTCATTTGCCAAAGCGTGTGGGTAAACTTGTCGGTATCGAGGTCGTGCACGTAAGTCATCGCCAAAAGATTGGTCGGATGAGTATGCATTATAACTCTGTTTTCGGGATCGACTTTAAGCCTTTCGATATGGCTCATAAGGTGAGCGGGAAGTTCGCTTGTAAACTTTCCGCCGTCTTTATACCCCCAAAGCAATTGCGCCGATTTTCCGTCGTTTGAAATGCGGAAAAGCCCAAGGTTGGTTTCGGGATCGCTTTTTACGTTTTTGAAGTATTTGCCCGTACCCGTTACGAGAAAATATTTGCCTTTAAGCGCACTTGCGTCGAAGCCGAGTGGTATTTCGCGCAAAACTTTAGTCGTATCGAAATAACGTGCGACTTCTTCTTCGGGAACAAGATAACTTATATTACCGCCGTTTCTTTCGTCCCAGCCCAAGCGATACATATTATCCGCCGTAAGTGCAATTTCTTTTATAAACGGTATTTGTAAAAAATCTGTCATTTTAGCACCTTTTCGATAAAACTTTTTCTTCGTAATCTTTGATTTCGTTAAACCAATCTGCGCTGCGTACTTTTTCGCGCGCTAAATATTCCTGCCAAACCGCGTCGAAAGGAAGGGTTTTTAATTCCTCGTTTAAGACCATAAGTTCGGTAAACTCTGCGCGGTCTTGAAGATTTTTCAATCTTTCGTTAGGTTGCAACAGCGCAAACAAAAGGGCTTTTTGCATATTGCGCGCGCCGGTAATCCAAGCGGCTAACCTATTGATGCTCGCATCGAAATAATCGAGCCCTATAAGAACCTTTTCCGTCGCATCGTTGCGGACTATTTCTTTTGCGATCTCTTTAAGTTCGTCTTCGAAAAGAACGACGTGGTCGCTGTCCCACCTTACGCCGCGCGTTACGTGCAACGCAACCTTGTCGTAAAACGCCAAAAGCGACGGGATTTTATCGGAAACGTATTCGAGCGGATGATAATGTCCGTTATCCAAAAGACAGCAAATTCCGTTTTGCGCCGCGTAATTTTGATAAAACTCGTTACTTCCGACCGTGTAACTTTCAACGCCGATGCCGAAAACTTTGCTTTCGACGGCGACCGTTACCTTGCTTTTGTCGTAAGGATACGCAAGTATTTCGTCAAGCGATTTTTTAAGGCGCAATCTCGGCGTAAGTCTGTCCGCGGGGACGTCTTTAAAACCGTCGGGTATCCAAATATCCACAAGCGAAGGGGTTCCCGTCTGTTCGGCAAAATATTCTGCGATTTTCAAGCAGGCTATGCAGTGATTTACCCAAAATTTGCGTATATTTTCGTCGGGCGAAGAAAGAGTAAGCCCGTTTTTGACGTTTTTGTGACTGAAAAGCGTGGGGTTGAAATCTATTCCGTCAAGCCCTTCTTGCTTAGCAAAATCAACCCACGGCGCGAAATGGTCGGGGCGGTATTCGTCCCTGTCGACAGCCTCGCCGTTTAAAATAGCGTAACTTGCGTGAAGATTAAGTCTTTTTTTACCGGGGATAAGTGAAAAAGCCTTTTTAATATCGGCTTTGAGTTCTTCGAAATTCCTTGCTCGTCCGGGATAGTTACCCGTAGTTTGAATTCCGCCAGAAGCAGCGCCGCCGCCGTCTAATCCGACAACGTCGTCGCCTTGCCAGCAATGAATTGAAACGGGGATTTCCTTAAGTTTATTAAGCGCCGCTTCCGTGTCGACGCCGTAATAGGCGTAAGCCTTTTTAGCATATTCGTACATAATTTACCCTACCTTTTTAATTGAATTTTTAAATTTCCTAAAGCCGTCGCTTCGATGGGAAGCGCTATGACTTTTATACCGCAAACTTCTTCCGTAAGCTTATTAAGAAGATGATTTTTAGCGCCGCCGCCGACTATATAAAGGGCATCGAAACTTTTACCCGTCGCATTTTCGAGTTCTTTTAGCGCCGTCTTGTAACCGTTTGCAAGGCTTAACATAGCGCAGCGGAAATACTCTCCTATTGTTTGTGGTTTTTTATTTGAAGATGCGAAACTTTCGTCGAAAGCCTTTTTCATACTTTCGGGCGACAAAAACCTTGCGTCGTTTATGTCCGTAAACAAATCGAAATCGCTTTCTTCGGCGGCTTTAACGATTTCCGTAAAGGATTTTTCGGGGCACAACTCGTCTTTCAGTCTGTTGATAACCCACATACCCATTATGTTTTTTTGGTAACGGATATAATCGATTCCGCCTTCGTTGCTGTAATTTGCTTTACGGCTTTCGTCGCTGCAAATCGCCTTGTCCGTTTTTATGCCGAGAAGCGACCAAGTGCCGCTCGAAATATACGGACAGTTTCCGTCCATAGGTATACCCTCGACGGCGCTTGCCGTATCGTGCGAAGCAGCCAAAACCACTTGAATTTGCCCGCCGACCTCGCGTTCGATTTCGGGTTTTAAAACGCCCGCTTCGGCACCGGGATTTTTTATCGAAAGTCTAAATAATTCTTTCGAAAGTCCTAACCTTTCTATGATTTCTTCGTCGTATTCCTTTGTATCGGCATTCAAAAGCCCCGTCGTAGTAGCATTTGTGTATTCGTGCATCTTTACGCCCGTCAAACGGAAATTCAAATATTCGGGAATCATTAAAAAGTCGGTTGCCTTGTTAGTCCTTCCCCTTTCCGTATCGTCGTAAAGTTGGTAAATCGTGTTAAAGGGCTGAAACTGTATTCCCGTTTTTTCGTACAAGTCCGCAAAAGGAATTTTTGCGTGGACCTTTTCGATAGCACTTGTCGTACGCCCGTCGCGGTAAGAAAAGCAAGGCAGTATGGTCTTGTCTCCGCTAAACAAGACGTAATCCACGCCCCAAGTGTCTATCGCAAGCGACTTGATGATGCCGAACTTTTCGACGGCTTTTTTTATGCCGAGTTTTACTTGCTCGAACAAATACTCTACATCCCACACAAGGTGTCCGTTGAGATTTTGCACGCCGTTTTTAAATCTGTAAACTTCTTCGGTCGATAAATTTTCACCGTCCGTCCAACCGACGACGTGACGTCCGCTCGATGCGCCGATATCTATCGCAAGACAATATTCGTTCATAGTAAACTCCTTACGCCTCGACGCGAAGCGTTTCG
>CAYNYV010000088.1:0-4385 GCA_964401515.1 uncultured Christensenella sp. | reverse complement strand
AAATTTTTTTGAAATTTCTCGTTTATTTTACTTGACTTTTATTTGCAGGTCTTAATTACAAATAAGCAATTCGTTTATTTTTCCGCGCTTGTCGCCTTTGCTGTTGATTGCTCGACTTGCTTCCACGCGATTGATTGTATAGTTTCTATATAACTCGTCAAAGAAATTGTCTTCTTCATTCACATTTTTTGGATCTGAATTGCTCAAAACAATTTTTGCGCCAGATAAATTTATTTCATCAATAAACTTGGCGAGTCTTATTTGCTCGTTATCGTCAAAGCAATCGACATTATATGCCGTAAAACCTGCCGTTTCTGAAATAGGGCGATACGGCGGATCGAGATAGACGAAAGTATCTCTATCTATAAACTCTTTAGACAAGGAATAATCACCACAAACAATTGTTACGTTTTGCAATGCTTCGTGAATGTTACGTAAGTTTTCATCATCACAAATAGTAGGATTCTTATAAGCACCCATAGGAACGTTGAATTGTCCTTTTTTATTTACGCGATAAAGACCGTTGAAACAAGTTTTATTTAGGAAAATAAATTGTGCAGCCTTGTCTGTAGCGGTTTCGTCTGATAGGACGGTCGTGTTGAATCTTTCACGAACAGTATAATAAAAATATTTTCTGCCGTTTTCATCCATCGGCAAAAATAACATTTGCATTTCGTTAAGTTTCGAAATTAAATTTTCAACGTCGTTTTTTACGACTTGATACGCATTTATAAGTTCGGCGTTAATGTCGCTAATATAAAGTTCTTCAAAATCATATTTCGACAAAACACTAAAGAATAGAGCTCCACCGCCGACCATAGGCTCGGCATATTTGGTTAACACTTTTTCGCCATTAGACGGAATCATTTTTTCGATTTGTTCGACGAGTTGACTTTTTCCTCCCACCCATTTTACAAAAGGCTTAAGAACGACTTCTTTTTGTTTTTCATAGCGCACGGTTCTTTTATCGATAGGTTTTTCTGCATTGGAGGGAATTATCCACATATTACCGACCATCATTGCGCCATCGATACGTCCTTCCGAACACAAAATAGCCACGCGTCTTTGAGATATATTCCATTTTTCAGCAGCTTCTTTGGCAGAAATAAAACTAAGCATCGTATCACCTCAAACATTACTCACATATATTATATTCGAAATCGCGAATAATAGCAAGCGTTTTATATACAATTCGTCTCGAAAGAAAATTTTAAACTATCCTTTATGTTCGAAACAATAGAACCATTTAATTTAGTTTAAAACAACAATTATTACTTTCACAATCAATAAAATTTATTCCGTGTATTCTATTCTTTCGTGATTTAGAAGCCGACGTTTTACGTCAAGACCTGCCGAAAAGCCGGTTAACGATCGGTCGGCGCCTAAAACGCGGTGACAAGGAATAACAATCAAAATAGGATTTTTACCTACTGCACCGCCGACGGCTTGCGGACAAGGATTTTCGGTAAAAACTTTATTCGCTATATCTTTATAGCTTTTTGTTTTACCGAAAGGAATTTTGAGAAGTTCTTTCCAAACTTTTAGTTGAAACTCCGTTCCTAAGGGCAAAATATCAAAATCGATTAATGGCGGATTACCGTCAAAATACCCGTCCAAAAAATTATAAATTTTGCCGATAACGGGCTTATAGACGGACTTTTGCGTAATTTTGCAATCAAAATCATCAAGTGATATGCGACGTAAAACGTCACCTTCGACACCTATAATTAAAGTTCCGATCGGCGAATCATAAGTAAATTTAGTCATTATTTATTATAGTAATGAACTCTTTTTTCATCGTATCTCGATGACTGAACGGGTTCGGTTAACGGATGACCTATTGCAATCATGCAGAAAGGACGGCAGTTTTTTATTTTACCGAAAGCTTTTTCTACGCTTTCCATTCTATCCTCTTTAGGGGCAACGCCCATCCATACCGCACCGAGCCCGAGTTCTGCAACCTCGAGCAAACAGTTTTCTGCGCACGCGCCCATATCTTGCATAATAAACGCGGGATGGGAAACAGTTTCATTGTAATATAAAATTAATAAAAGCGTTGCTGTTTTTAAGCTACGTGCAAACGGACCTACTTCTGAATATTTTCTTATCGCATCGACATCGTCGCAAACCAAAAATTCCCAAGGTTGCTGGTTAACGGCAGACGGCGCTTGCATTGCCGCACGCAAAACAAGTTCGAGTTGTTCTTTAGTAACTTTTTCGTCGGCAAATTCCCGCACGCTTACTCTTTTAAAAATAGACACAATAAAACTCCTTACGATTATTTTCTTTTATTGTAACATAAAAACAACAAATTGCAAACGATTAAAACAGATAAAACAAAAAAACCGCTGCTACAAATAGCAACGGATTTTTTTGTATCAAAGAATTATTCCATAACAGCGGTAGCGCCTGCTTCTTTGAACTTAGCAACCATCTTTTCAGCTTCGTCTTTAGCAACGGCTTCTTTAACGGTACCGAGTTTTTCAACTAAGTTCTTAGCTTCAACTAAGCCGAGACCGGTAAGTTCACGAACAACTTTGATAACGCCGATCTTGTTAGCGCCAAAGTCTTTTAATACTACGTTGAACTCAGTCTTTTCTTCAACGGGAGCAGCAGCGGCAGCAGCGGGAGCAGCAGCAACAGCAACGGGAGCAGCAGCGCTTACACCGAATTCTTCTTCTAAAGCCTTAACGAGTTCGTTAAGCTCTAAAACTGTCATACTTTTAACTTCTTCGATAAATTTTTGAACATCAGCCATTTTAAAATTCCTCCGATTATTTTATGATTTTAGATTTTTGATTTTTTTAGGCTTTTTTTTCAGCTACGGCGTTAAGCGCGATTACAAGCTTGCGCGTAATGCCTGAAAGTGCACCAACAAAGTTGGAGATAGGTGCTTGCATAGAACCAAGCATCTTTGCAATGAGTTCTTCTTTCGAAGGCATTGCGGACAACGCTTTAACGCCTTGAACGTCAACGTAAGTACCGTCGACATAAGCACTCTTAACGGAAATTTTGTCGTTATACTTCTTACAAGCTTGTACGACAACTTTAGCGGCTGCGGTTTCGTCGCTACCGAAAGCAACTGCCGTAGGACCGTTCAAGTCTTCGTCAAAGCAAGTGATACCAAGTTCGTTGAATGCCTTTCTGACCATAGTATTCTTTAAAACTTGGTATTTGCAGTTTGCCTTACGGAATTCTGTACGGAATTCTGTATCCTCGGCAACCGTAAGACCTTTATAGTTAACGAAAACTACGCTCTTTGCGGCTTGAATCTCTGCCTTGATATCTTCAACAATTTGTTTTTTGCTTTCAATATTTGCAGACAAGATTTTGTGTCCTCCTATTATTATTTGAAATCAGCTATAAAAAGCGCCTTCGCCAAAGTACAGCGAAGGCGCTAAAAAATAGACGTCTTGAAACTAATACCTCGGCAGGTGTCCGCATAAGCGAACTTAAGACCGGCTTTCTTCGGCTATTTTATTTATCGTGTAGATTATAGCAGAAAATACTGCTATAAGTCAACTGTTTTGCAACAAAAAATTAGTTTTTGTTAAGAACTTTTACACCGGGGCCCATCGTGGACGCTAAGCAAACAGACTTAATGTACTGACCTTTTGCCGCAGCAGGTTTTGCTTTAACGATTGCTTCGTATAAAGCGGTATAGTTTTCGACAAGTTTATCTTTACCGAAAGACTTTTTACCGATGGGGCAGTGAATGATAGCGGATTTGTCGAGTCTGTATTCGACCTTACCGGCTTTAACATCGTGAATCGCCTTTTCGACGTCCATCGTAACCGTACCCGACTTCGGGTTAGGCATCAAACCTTTAGGACCTAAAACTTTACCGATTCTACCGACAACGCCCATCATATCGGGTGTAGTGATTACAACGTCGAAATCAAACCAGTTTTCCTTTTGGATTTTGGCGACCATTTCTTCAGCGCCGACGTAATCTGCGCCTGCAGCCGTAGCGGCGTCTGCCTTTTCGCCCTTAGCGATAACCAAAACTTTAACCGATTTACCTGTACCGTTAGGAAGAACGAGAACGCCTCTAACCTGTTGGTCTGCTTGTTTCGGATCAACGCCGAGTCTAACGTGAAGTTCGATGGTTTCGTCAAACTTAGCCTTAGCGGTAGATAAAACGAGATCTACTGCTTCGCCTACTTCGTAAGACTTGGAACGATCATAAGACTTTCTACTGTCAACGTATTTTTTACCGTATTTCATAAATTAAATCCTCCTCGTGGTTCAACGGACTTATACTAAAAAGCCCTCCCACGTTAATAATTATTCTTCGACGGTGATACCCATACTGCGTGCAGTACCGGCAATCATGCTCATGCAAGCTTCCAAAGAAGCGGCATTCGTATCAACCATCTTAACCT
>CAYNYV010000087.1:0-4532 GCA_964401515.1 uncultured Christensenella sp. | reverse complement strand
ATAGCCGATGTCCGAACACATATCATTCATCGGAAATACTCTCCTTTAATTTATACAACGCCGACTTGGTTTCGGCAACGGTTTCGCCTAAAAGCGAAGCGATTTCCTGAACGACTCGCATTTGTTTATCTATAACTTTATCGGCGATTTCCACCGTTTGAGTTTCTATATGTTCCTTTTTGGTGCGCACCGTTTCGACGTCGGTAACGTCACGCATAATACATATTAAAATTCTGTAATCTTTGTCGAACAAAATGGTTTCTTCGACGTGTTTTTTATATTCAGCCAAGTAAGTGCGTCTGTCGCGTATAGCCTTACCCGATTTTAGAACTTCCAAAAAGTCTTTCGGATCGAGTATACGAACGACTTGGTCGCCCAAAACGTCGGACGCAGAGCGGATATTCATAATCTTACGTGCCGATTTATTGATTTGTTGGACTTCTAAATCTTCGTTTAAAACTATAAGACCGTTGGGAGAGTTGTTTACGATATTGTCGGAAAAACTTTCTGCTTTGTCTTTTAAGTAAGGCAAACACATAGAAACTTCCGCCTTACCTTGATAAACCGCAATAGCTTTTTCGCGACAACTGTCGTAACCGCAACTGCCGCAGTTAAGTTCGTCGCTCGGCTTAAACTTGCCCATTTGTTTTAAAATGGCTTTTATTTCTTCTTCGGAGGGTTCCAAAGCGTTTCTGTCGAAAACGCTAAAACTCTTTCTGAGTTCGAAATTATCGTGTTCGTTAACGTCAAAGTCCTTTTTACCGGCATAGTTTGCAACGGTAAGGTAATCTTTTACGGGCGAAAAACGGAATTTTTCCATTACGGGGCCGCCGACGCAACTACCCACGCACGCAGACATTTCTATAAAACAGTTATGTACGGTGCCTTTTTCGATGTCTTTTAAGGCGGCGATACAGTTATCTATACCGTCTATCGCCATGTATTCGTAACCGCCGACAGAAGGCTCCATCGTCTTTAAAATACCGCCTGTCGTGGGGAAAAACCTTGCGCGACTGTTTTCGGTAACGTCACATTGCTGTTCGAGGGTAACGTTTTCAGCCCTAAGCCATTTGGTGAGTTCGGAAAAAGTCAAAACGGCGTCGACGTAACCGTCGTAGGCTTGGCATTCGTCTTTTTTAGACAAACAAGGACCTATAAAAACTACTTTAGCGTTAGGAACGCGTTTTTTTATATCCATACTGTGCGCTTGCATCGGCGACAAAATATCCGCAAGGTACATAAGTTCCCGCGGGAAGTATTTTTGAATAAGCAAGTTTACCGTATGACAGCAAGAAGAAATTATGACGTCGCGGGTTCTTTCGCGCATCATGTTTTCGTACTCTTTCTTGACTATGGTTGCGCCGATAGCAGTTTCTTCCACTTCGTAAAACCCGAGTTTTTTTAGTGCCGTGCGCATAGACTCTATACCCACGCCGTCGTAATTAGCGATAAACGAAGGCGCAAGACTTACAAATACGGGATCGCCCGTTTGAAGCATTACTTTTACTTTTTCGGTGTCGTCGACGATTTCCTTGGCGTTTTGCGGACAAGTAACGAAACATTGACCGCACAAAATACATTCGTCGCCTATAACGCGCGCTTGGTTACCCGAAAATTTTATCGACTTTACAGGGCAAACGCGTATACACTTATAACAGTTTTTACAGTTGGATTTTTTTAAAGTCAAACAATCAGCCATTTTTTTATCCCCTAATCATTTATCATCATCTTTATATCATACTTTCACACGGCTAACTGTTTATAACTTTAAGAACTTTTTCGTTAAAAAATTCTTCGAAGCCTTCAACGGTCACACCGGGATAGACAGTGCCGTCAACGGTTACCGTCACGCCGATGCGGTTACATTTGCCCATGCAAAAACAACCGACCAAGGTAACGTCGTTTTCAAGCCCGTTTTCGCTAATATGTTTTTCAAAAAGTTCGACAATATCTTGCGAACCTTTTAAGTGGCAGGAACTTCCTACGCAAATTTGGACAATCATTTTTTATTTAACCTTTGCCAAAACTTCTGTTTTAAAGAATTCTTCTACAGTGTCGGGCGTTACGGAAAAATCTTCGCCGTCAACGGTTACGCATACGCCTTTTTGGCAGTTACCCATGCAGAAAGTGCCCGAAAAATCGACCTTGTCACCTAAATTGTTAGCGTCAATAAGGTCTTGAAGAGTGTCAACGACTTGACGGGATCCTTTTAAGTGGCAAGAACTGCCGATACATACTACTAATTTCATTTTTATTATCTCCTTTGAAATAGTTCAAATATTCTTTTGCTAAAATATTGTTTGTCAAAAATTTCTTTTTTTATTTATAAAGACTTAATATCCCTCAAAAAGTAAGAAAAAACGCCTTTAAAAAGTCGGGATAGTCGCGATTTTTTAAGCGACATATAAAAAGTGAAAGGATTTAGTCCCTTCTACCCCTTTTTCGACACAATTATAGCATAAGTCAATAAATTTGTAAACTAATTTTACCGCTTTATCGACAACATCTTCGTCTATAAACGTTAAAAGGTAAAATTCCGCATATAATCAAGGATTTTTACATAGCGGATAGGAATTTATATAACGAAAAAACATTTTTAGAAGTGATTTTAGCGATCGATTTTTAATGAATTTATCAAAAAATGCGCATAATATATGCGATTTTTGCAAAGCGATTTAAAGATGAAAAATCAAAATAAAAAAACGGGTTAAAAATATGCTTTTTCCGCCCGATTTTATAGGATTTTTTATTGATTTTTTATCGGTATTTTGATATAATGTCTAAGATAGCGTAAAAATGTCGTATTTGTGGCGGGTGCACGATGAAAAAGCAGAAAAAACAGAAAAAAATAGAACTAAATAATCCTGTTTCTGTCGTTGTGGATACCATCGATAAAGGCTATTACGATATTTATAATTACCGCAACGGCGGGCTTGCCAACGGTCGCGATTTGGGCGGCATGAAAACCGTAGACGGAAGAGTCATAAAGTCACATAAATTTATTCGCAGCGGCAAACTTTGCAAACTTAAAAAGAAGGAAATACAAAGCATTAAAGCCCACGGCGTTAAAACCATTATCGATTTAAGAATAGATAACGAAATCGCCAACCAGCAAGACACTAAAATAGACTCTATTAAATACATCCATATCCCCGTGCTGTGCGCTACTATGCCCGGCATTACGCGCGATAAAAGTATGTATAGGGTTATGAAGGACGAATCAACCCTTTTAAAAACCCAGTATGCCACGGCTGACGATTACATGAAAGGTTTATACGACATTATTATGTATTCCCAACAAACGCAAAAACAACTTAAAAAGGCATTGGAAATTATTATGTCTTCTAAAGGTTGCGTTTTATGGCACTGCGCCGCCGGCAAGGACAGAGCGGGTATAGTCGCTATGCTTGTCGAAGGGCTTTTAGGCGTTTCCGAATACGATATAATTAGGGATTACCTTGCGTCGCAACAATCGCAAAAATTTAAAAAAGGTTTCCAAAAATTTGCACTAACGCTTTATACGATTTTCACATTCGGTTATAAGTTTAAAAATATATTGTGCGCAATGCTCGACGCTAAAGTCGAATACATTACGCACACTATCGAAGGTATAAAAAAGAGATACGGCTCTATCGAAGGCTATTGCATTAACGCCTTGAAGATATCCAAAGAATCTATAGAAGAATTTAAAAACAGCAGTCTTGTACAAGTTGACTTATCTACCGATTGCACTCGGTAGCCGTTAGAGAGCCGATGCAAACGAGTGTAGCAATACTGACCGTATTGTAAACGGGTTTAACAATGATTTTGCAAATGTAACAGCGTTAAAACTTAATCGGTTCGGCTCTCTAACGACTATGCATCGGCTCCCTTTACGGGGGCTTTTTGTTTTATTCTTTTAGTAGCGTTTGCTAGTAAGTTGCCACTTGTTAAGCAAGGAAGCCGATAGGCGGACGAAAAGTCAAATAACGACCTATCCCCCGCCACGCGGGAGCTTCGCTAAACCGCGGACGACGAACCCTTTGTCAACTAACGTTGGAATTTCCCTTCGTAAGGGAATCGTCCTCAGCGAGAAGCCTTGCATATTGCAAGCCTTCGTACGCGGGCGTGCCTTGCATAGTTTAAGCCTCCCTTGCGGTCAAGGGAGGCTTGGGATTATTGTTTAAGACAGCTTTTAAACTATCTTTTTAAAGTTTTATTGTCCTTTAAGATGTAGTCGGTAATTACCTTGTAACCCGTTTCGTTCGGGTGAAGAGAATCGCTGAAATTAGTTTTTAAATCCTTCATGTAGAACAATTTATAGGTATTAAGAACTTTTGCGTTATGGTTTTCCGCACCGACCGTTAAAGCCGCATTATAATCGGTAATTTTAATTTTACCGAGGTTGATAGGATCCCTTACCATAATTGTCATAACTATTACGGTCGCGTTAGGATTTAATTGATGAATCTTATCTAATCCGTAATTTAATCCCGCATAAAAACCGTAATCGGTCGTTTCGTCGGTAGTCATGGCGTCGGTTTCATCGCCTA
>CAYNYV010000086.1:0-4547 GCA_964401515.1 uncultured Christensenella sp. | reverse complement strand
TCGACGGCAATATGCTTTGCGCCGCTTTTATATACGCCGTATTTGCTTTTATCGGGTAGGTATAAAAAATATTTAGTGACAATAAACTATAAGGGTAGTAATTTTATGAAGAAAATTGCGCTTTTGGGAAGTACCGGATCTATCGGCAGACAGGTGCTTGAAGTAGTTGATAAGTTTCCGGAAAGGTTTAAAATAGTAGCCCTTGCCGCCAACCGCGACTATAAAGGTTTAGAAGCGCAAATATGGCGCTATAAGCCCGATATCGCCGCATTATCCGATACGGAAACGGCTCAAAAAATCACTTCCTTTCCTAAAGAAACGGCTTTTTATTACGGCGAAAACGCTCTTTGTCACGCCGCGCTTTCCGACGCCGACGTAGTGTTTGTCGCGGTAACCGGGTTTGCGGGACTAAAAGCGGTCGTTACGGCAATCGAAAACGGAAAAGACGTCGCCCTTGCAAATAAAGAATCTTTGGTCGCCGGCGGCGAAATCGTTACTGCGCTTGCGAAAAAGAAGGGCGTAAAACTTATTCCCGTCGACAGCGAACATTCGGCTATATGGCAAGCACTCGGATTGGACTCGGAAAAACCTTTCGAAAAACTTATCATAACGGCTTCGGGCGGGGCTTTCCGTGATTTTAATTATGAAGATTTAAAAAACGTAACCGCAAAGCAAGCGCTTGCTCATCCCAATTGGCGAATGGGCGATAAAATCACCGTCGATTGCGCCACAATGGTAAACAAAGGTTTCGAGGTAGCCGAAGCAAAATGGTTGTTTAACGCGTCGATAGACGATATCGAAGTAGTTATTCACCGTGAAAGCATTATTCATTCGATGGTTCGTTTTAAAGACGGCGCCATTATCGCGCAGATGGCAGAACCCGATATGAAGTTGCCGATCGCACTTGCGTTAAGTTACCCCGAAAGATTGGACGTCGGTGTTAAAAAACTGAATTTCGATTTGCTTAATTTAAGTTTTGCAAAACCCGATTTAAAAAGATATCCTTGTTTCCCCCTTGTTTTAGAAGCTATAAAAAAAGGCAATAATTACCCGTGTGCTTTGTCCGCTGCGAACGAAATAGCCGTAAATCTATTTTTAAAAGGCGAAATCAAGTATACCGAAATTTACGACTATCTTAGCGCGGTTTTAGACGAAACGGAAGAAACCGCTTGCACCTTGGAAACCCTTACGTTAACGGATAAAATTGCAAGAAGTAGGGCTATAGGTCGATTTACGGCAAGTTTATCGAATAAATAGCGTTGACTTTTTCAAAGATTTTAATTATTTTTAAGCCGACATCACCGTCGGCGATTTCATTAACAGAGAAAAGGAATGGCTTTACCGAAGCGTTTTACAATATAGGTAAAGTCGACGGATATATATGTATTCATTACTTGCAGGAACGACGATTTTTAAAACGGTGTTGTCGGTTATCGTTGCGTTACTTATACTTTTGGCGACCATAACCGTTCACGAATTCGGACACTACATCGTCGGTAAGATTTTTAAGTTTAAAATAAACGAATTCGCCATAGGCATGGGCCCGGCGATATATAAAAAGACAAAAAAGAACGGCGAAATTTTTTCGATAAGAATTTTCCCGCTCGGCGGTTATTGCGCCTTCGAGGGCGAAGACGAGGACGATGAAACGGTTAAAAAAGCCAACGAAAAAATAAAACGCGAAAACAATCCGAATGACGCTGCGGACGTTTACGGCGAAGAATACGCTAACGCAAACAACCCCGAAGCCGTTCAAGGCAAGACGGAATCGCACGAAAGAATTTTGTCGAAAGACGCTTTCAATAATAAAAAGCCGTGGCAAAGGATACTTGTTTTGCTTGCAGGCGCGACTTTTAATTTTATCGTTGCGATTTTAATCGTAATTTTTTCCTTTACGGTGTACGGTCATTTCGGGTTTTCGGCGGCGGAGGTCAGAAGAGACCTTGTTTCGACGGAAACCACTCAAACTTTGCAAAACAACGACGTTTTGCTTTCGGTCAACGGCAAGTTTTTGTACTTTACAACCGACCTTATCGACGCTTTAAACGGCAAAAAGCAAGGCGACGTCGTCGAAGTCAAAATAGAACGCGGCGGCAAAAAACAAACTTTGAACGTCGCGCTTATTTCGGACGTGAATATAGAGAGCATGACGGATTATTATCCTGCGGCGAAAGCACTCGGTATAGCAAGCGTTTTGCGCATTTCCACCAAGGAAGGAACAGACAGTCCTTTAAAGGATTACAACTATGTTTATCGTTTTAAAGACGCCGAAGATTTTTCCGATTGTACGCGTATTTACGACCTAAACGATTTGTACTTAAGACTTAAAGAACTTGCTCCCGGCGAAACCATACAACTGATAGTGCCCGACAATGACGGCGACAAGGTAAACGACGTTATTACGCTTACGGCACCGCTCGGTTTCGACGGTGTAAACAAAGACGACCGCGCTGCCGTTTTGGCGGCTTTCGATATCGTCGACGAGGAATCTTTCTTTTACCAAGTCGGTACGGAAACGGTAAGATTTAACTTCTTCGAAGGAATAGGTCGTTCGTTCGTGTATTCCTTTAAAACGATAGGCATAACGTTGCAATCTTTCGGTCAGCTTATTAGCGGCAGACTTTCTTTGACGGCTGTAAGCGGTCCCGTGGGAACGATTAGTTTGACGTCGCGTTACGTAACGCTCGGCTTCGATTACCTTTTAAACATCGCGGCAATGATAGGTTTGTCGGTTGCCGTATTCAATCTTTTGCCCATTCCGGCGTTGGACGGGGCAAGGGCGGTGTTTGTTCTTATCGAATGGATACGCGGCAAGCCGATTAACCGCAACGTCGAAGGAATGATACATTTTATAGGTTTAATAGTTCTTTTCGCTTTTGCGATTTTGGTCGACGTTTTAAAACTGTTTATTTAGTTTGATACAAATAAAAACCCGCCTTTAGCCCGAAAACGGACTTATAGGTGGGTTTTTATTATGCGTTTCGTGTTATTAGCGATAAACAAAATCGCTTTCGACAACGAATATTTTTAAACGTAAGGTATGTCGGATTTGCCGGTTGAATCGTCGTTAAAGTTTTTGCCGTCCCAAGAAGTAGGCACGCCGTCAACATACCGCCAAAAATAGCCGTGTGTTCCCTTATCGCTAACGGGGGGCTCTTCTGCGCAATAATAATAAACGGAAATCAAATCGAACTGAGCCTCCGCACCGTCCGTAATCCAAAGCCCGTCATTCGTTTGCCCCCTGCCTTCAATGGTTATTTTGTCGTATTCGGTTTTTGCTCCGCAATAAAGAATATAAAAAGAGAATTCCTTTGTGTTTGTAAACGCTCTTAAATTCATTGTCTTTACCGACGTGGGGATAATTACGTATTTTAAGCCCCTACAATTATAGAAGGTGTTCGCCGCTATTTCGGCAACGCCCGACGGAATGACAAGGCTTGTTATGCCGTAGCAGTTTTGAAAAGCGCCTTCGCCGATTTCGGTAACCGATGAGGGGATTGTCAGTTCGGTCAGTTTGGTACAAGTGGAAAAGGCATACATTCCTATTTTAGTAAGCGTTTCGGGTAGATCGAAGGACTCGACTTTGCATGACGTAAAGGCATAATCTCCGATTTCGGTGATCGTTTTCGGTAAGTCGATTTGTTTTAGCGACGTGCAACCGAAAAACATTGCCTCAAACACGGCGTCGAGTTCTGTCGGCAAAGTGATTGTTTTTAGCGATGCGCAGCCGTAAAAAACGTAACCGCCTAAAATTTTGACGTTTTCGGGAATAACGATTTCCGTTAATTTTTTGCACTGCGAAAACGCACCGCCGGCGATAGCCGTAATATTGTCGGTAAAGGTAAATTGTTCTATATCTTTATTGTTAACCGAATACAGAATTTTATCGTTGATAAAAACCGTGTCCGAAGCAACGTCGTCTATAAGCGGCGTGTCTTTAAAGGAATAAACGTCGAGTCTTTCGATATCGTCCGAAAGGGTAACGGTTTTTAGCGACTTACATCCGTTAAAGGCGTTGTTACCTATGGCGGTAACTTTGTCAAGGTTGATACCTGAAAGACGCGTGCAACTTAAAAAGGCTCCGTTGCCGATTTCCCTGATGGTATCGGGAAGTTTTACGTCTTTAATTATAGTGCAGTAGGCAAATGCGTAATCACCGATTTTTTCCAAAAATTTAGGAAATCTGAAATTAGAAGTAACGGTATTGCAATTCATTCCCGTAGCGGGGTTATAATATTCGGCGGTATTATCGAAAAAGCAGTTTTCGGCAATCGCCGTAACGGGCAAATCGTTGTAGTAATCGGGAAAAACGATTCTACCCGCAAGGTCTTCGGTATTCGTGGCGTAAACGCTTACCGAATAAGACTTGCCGTCGGCGTTTTTAGGAAAGACGAGAATTTTCGAAATGATTTCCGGACGCACGATTGCTTTCGTCGCGTCGGAGTCGCCCGTTGTGATTCCGTTGCCGAGCGCTTGTACCGCAACCCTTGCGTACTCGCCGGGGGTAAGGAATTCGCTTATATCGAGAGAAGTTTCTTCCGTTTCGG
>CAYNYV010000085.1:0-4826 GCA_964401515.1 uncultured Christensenella sp. | reverse complement strand
TACTCGCCGGGGGTAAGGAATTCGCTTATATCGAGAGAAGTTTCTTCCGTTTCGGCTGAGCGAGAGTCGATTGTAACGCGATATTTTTCGGCGCCTTCGACTTTATCCCACTTAGCGACGTATTCCGATTTGGATTTTTTATAGTTTATTTCCAAATTGACGTTGAGCGGCATATCTAACTTTTTAGCCAAGACGCTTTGTTTGCACCCCGTAAAAAGACATGCCGTCGATAATAAAAGCAGCGCGCCTAAAATTGATATTAATAATTTTTTGGTAAGACTTTTCATTATTTATGTTTCCGATACCGTTGTTTGTATAGTGTGGTAAAATTTAGGGTTGTATAAAAACTGCTAAATTTGATTATGCAATACCCCTTGTTCGTTTACCGTACAAATTATTTTAGCACACTTTTTATTAATTTGCAAACACTTGTTTGTCTTTTTAAAACAATTTATTTAAAAAACGGAAGTAAAACTTCTTTTTTATAAAAAGAAAGGCAAAAAACGGTTTTTTTGTTTTTTAAATTCTCTTTGCGGTGAAAGCGGCGCGTTTTTTCGTTTAAAACGATTGACAAGGAATTTATTTTGTAATACAATAATAGCGTTAACTTGCCGAAAAAAATCGGACGTTAAAAAAACGGTTCGGCAATTATTTTTTTATAGGTGTTTTTTATGAAGCAATTTTTCCCGAATATTCCCTTCAATAAATCCAAGCGCGTAAAATATCTTGCGCTGTACAGTCTGTTGATTCTTATTTTCGGCGGTGCGGCGGCGGCTTGCTTTTTATCTAAAAACGAAATGATTTCCATGATGGGAATGTTTTGCGTTTTCTTCATACTTATTTTTGCGATACTTATTCCGAGCGTTATTTCCGGCAACCCCGTAAAAAACGCGCCCGTCATCGAGGTTGACGGAACAAAAGTTATCGTAAACGGCAAGGAGGAGTTGAAAGTTGGCGATATAATCGCGGTTTCCGTTTGTATTGAGGTCCCCAAACAAGGCGTTACGAAAGAAGAAATGTACAAAAACCTTAAGGAAATCGCTTCCGTCCGTCCCGAGGAGCCGGTTTTCGGAACGTGCGACATCGTTTGCCTCGATAAAAAAGGAAGGGAAGCCCCGAAATACAATTACGTCGAAGATTGCTTGGGCGCGTTAGAAGCGCTTGTTGAGGCGGGTGTTAAAAAGTACAGAATCGTTTATTCGATGAAGCGCGTCAACTGCGTCGCCACTTATAACATCAATCTTACGCCGTCGGGGAATTCCGAGTACGACGCGTTATCGGAAAAAGAAAGGCTGAATCAACTTGTATAAAGTCGCGTTTATATTTTAGCGACTAAACTATAATGCCGTTTGTATAACGGCGTTTTTAGTATATTTCAAAAGTTTTTTATTAAGGAGAAGTTTACCGATATGATTTTCGGAAGATACATAAACAAATACTACCTAAAATATTCATATATGTTGCTTTTGGGACTTTTGGCGCTTTTGGTAGTAGACTATTTTCAACTTAAAGTGCCTAATCTTTACGGAATGCTTATAAACGGCATTAACGACGGCTTCGTTACGGTAGACGGCGTCGAGTACGAATTTAACAAAGAATTTTTGCTTAACGAAATCTGTTTACCGATGATAGTCGTTATCGTGGCGATGGTTTTCGGCAGATTTTTATGGCGCGTATGCTTTTTCGGCTCGGCGATAAAGGTTGAAACTCATTTAAGAAACCGTATGTTCGACCACAGTAAGGATTTATCGCGCGAATATTACCAAGTCAACAAAGTCGGAAATTTAATGAGCCTTTACACGAACGATCTCGACACGATAAACGAATGTTTCGGCGACGGCGTTTTAATGTTTTTCGACGCTTTGTTTTTAGGACTTTTAGCACTTTACAATATGTGGCAAATGAATAAGGTTTTAACGCTTTTGTCGTTGATTCCCATGGCACTGTTGCTCGCAATCGGCGCGATAGTCGAAAAATCGTTGACGGATAAATGGGAAGTAAGGCAGCAAGCGTTTTCCGATATTTCCGACTTTTCGCAAGAAAGTTTTTCGGGAATTGCCGTCATCAAGGCTTTCGTTAAGGAATTTAAAGAGTTAATGGCTTTCAAAAAACTTAACGAAAAAAACGAAAAAGTCAATGTGGAATACACTAAAGCCTCGGTTATGCTCGATATTTTGGTTACGCTTTTGGCCGAGTCGGTTATTTGCGTCATAATAGGTTACGGCGGATATCTTGTTTATAAAGGCTCTTTCGACGCGGGCGAACTTATGGAATACATCGGGTACTTCAACTCGATCGTTTGGCCCGTTATGGCGATTGCCATGCTTATAGAAATGACTTCTCGCGGGAAAGCGTCGCTTAAAAGAATAAGCGAACTTTTAGACCAAAAAGTTACCGTTATAGATAAGGAAGGTGTCAAAAAAGCCTCCGCTTTTTCAAAAAACATTCGCTTTGAAAATTTAACTTTCCGTTACCCTGACGGCGAGTACGACGCTTTAAAGAACGTTTCGTTTACGATAAACGCCGGCGAAAGCGTAGGTATCGTAGGAAAAACGGGCTCGGGCAAAACCACTTTGGTCGACCTTATGCTTAGGACGTACAACGTTCCCGACGGAACGGTGTTTTTGGACGACGTCGACGTAAACGATCTGTCAATCGCTTCGGTGCGCGAAAACTTTGCTTACGTTCCGCAAGACAACTTTTTGTTTTCCGATACGATATTCAACAACATTGCTTTTACCGAAGGCGATTTTTCCGAGGAACAAGTGCGTAACGCGGCAAAGCTTGCGGACGTAGACGATAACGTTATCGAGTTCACCGACGGTTACGGTACGGTTTTAGGCGAGCGCGGCGTTACCGTTTCGGGCGGACAGAAACAAAGAATTTCGATAGCGCGCGCCCTTTTGAAAAACGCACCCGTGCTTATTTTGGACGATTCTGTTTCCGCCGTCGATACGAAAACGGAAAAAACCATACTCGACAACTTGAAAAAATCACGCAAAGGAATGACTACGATATTAATCGCACATAGGATTTCCACCGTGGAAAACTTAGATAAAATTATTTTCGTCGACGACGGACAAGTCATCGACGTCGGTACTTCGAAAGAACTATACGCGCGCTGCGGCGCATACGCGAAAATGGTCGATCTTCAAAAACTCGACGAGGAAGAAGGAGGGAACGGTCATGAGTGATTACTTGCCTCTTTTATGGCTCGGAGCCATTCTCGGGACCGTGTCGGTCGTGCTAATCGTAGCCTTTTTGCTTGTAAAAGACAAAAAGCAATCTATGGGGTTCGAACGTAATATGTCGGACGGCGAAATCACCAAAAGGCTTTTACGATACGCCAAAAAATACTACAAGCGTTTTATCTTCGTGGGATTTTTAGCGATACTTTCCGTCGTTTACGACGTAATATCTCCTATTGTTATAGGAAATATCGAAGAAATGATTGCGACCGATTTTCAACTTCTGTCGCTTTTTTGGTCGGTCGCGCTTTATGCGAGCATACTCGTGGTGTCGCTCGGGTGTTCTTACGTACAGGCAATCGTTCTGCAAAAAACGGGACAAGCGATTATTTCGGAAATCCGTGAAGACTTGTTCGTTAAAATAGAATCGTTGTCGCAAGGTCAACTTAACGATATACCGGTAGGGAAACTCGTAACAAGGGTTACGAACGACACCAATGCGATTTCCATGATGTTTACTCATCTTATCGTAAATCTCGTAAAAAACACTTTGATTATTTTAGGCATACTCGTCGCGATGCTTTCCATAAACTATATGCTTACTCTTATGGTGCTTTGCTTTGTGCCTTTCGTCGTGCTGTTTACTTTGATTTTTACTAAATTTACCCGCCGCGCATATAGGCAGGTAAAGGACGGAACGACAGACATCAATACTTTTTTGTCGGAAAATCTTTCGGGTATAAAAATCACACAGATTTTTAACGTCGAAAAGATTAAGATGAAAGAATTCGAAAAAAAGAGTCGGGCTTTAGGTAAAGCCAAGGAAAAACAAATTTTCGTTTTCAGCGTATTTCGGCCGCTCGTATATATGCTTTATATAAGTTCGGTGCTGTGTTTGTTTTACCTCGGCGGAACGGGCGTGATTACAAAAGTAGAATTATTAGGACAGACGATTACAAGCGGAACGATAGTTACCTTTTATATGTTCGTCGGCAAGTTTTTTACCCCTATACAAAACCTTGCCGAACAGTTTAACTGGTTGCAGTCGGCGTTCGCTTCGGCGGAAAAGGTCTTTTCGATTCTTAACTTAGAACCCGACATCGTCGACGCGGAGGACGCGATAGAACTCGAAAGCATAAAAGGCGAAATAGAATTTAAAGACGTGTGGTTCAGTTACGTACCGGGCGAATGGGTTTTAAAAGGCGTTTCCTTTAAGATAAATCCTAACGACACGGTCGCGCTCGTAGGTTCGACGGGCTCCGGGAAAACAACGATTTTGTCGCTTATAGCAAGAAATTACGAATTTCAAAAAGGCGAAATTTTAATCGACGGAATAGATATTCGAAAAATTAAAATATCCTCTTTAAGAAGACATTTCGGGCAGATGTTGCAAGACGTATTTTTGTTTTCGGGCACCATACGCAGCAATATTTTATTGCGTAAAGACGACGTTTCCGACGAGGAAATTTTAGAGGCTTGCAGATACGTAAACGCAGATAAGTTTATAGATAAACTCGAAGGCGGACTTGACGAGCCCGTACGCGAACGCGGAAATAACTTTTCGGCGGGGCAAAGACAACTTTTGTCGTTTGCAAGGACGATCGTTCATAAACCCGAAGTAATGATTTTGGACGAGGC
>CAYNYV010000084.1:0-5123 GCA_964401515.1 uncultured Christensenella sp. | reverse complement strand
ATTTAAGACAAGTTACCTTCCCCGACGTAATAACTATCGGTAACGAAGCGTTTTCCGGTTGTATTCTTTCGGAAGTTATTCTTCCTAACGAAACGACGTATACAAATTCTTCGTTAAAAAATTGTTCCAATAACAACGTGGCGTTTGTGTATTATCTAGGTACGAGTACAAAAATAAAATCGGCGTCAGATTTGGGGTTGGGCGACGGATCGAGGTTGTATTATTACAACGAAAATCCCGAATACAATGCTAACAATTCCGCCTTTAAGGAAGATTATTGGCATTACACCGACAGCGGAAAAATCGAAACGGGCGATTCTAAAAAGGTCACTTTCGGAACGAGTTACGGTAGATCGCCTAATAGCGGTACGAGCATCGATAAACTTTTCGACGGTAATAAGACTGAAGACGGTCTTTATCTTGTTCAGGTAAACTCGGTTGCTTGGCAAGTCGTAATTACGGTATGGCTGTCGCGTTCGGTCGCACTTAAGTCGTTTACCATAACGACGGGGCGCGGAGCCGATTATACAAACCGTGTGCCGCACGGCTTCAAGGTTCAAGGAGGCACTATGGACGGAGGTAGCGTAACGATTGTCGATAAGTATGGTGACAGCAACGCTTTGCCTAAGGAAAACTACAAATCGGTAAAATTCGACGGGCAAGCCGACGGCAATACGCTGTTGAACACTTTGTCGTTCACATTCGCAATGCCTGAAAATCGCGACGATCAGAATAATATGGAACTATCCGAAATCGAACTCGAGTTTTATCCTATCGGCTGGGACGACGTTACGATTACACCGCGTTCGTATAAGGCGATCGACGGCGACGGCACTTTTGTGTTCGCAACCGATAATAATAACGATACAACCTGGAACGTTTCCCGCGGAGAAATAATCCTTGAAAACGACGAAGCTATTTCGTTAGGTTCTTATTCGTTGGAATTCGGCGACGGCAATAGGGAACGCTCTTGGTCGGTATACGGCAGTAACGACGACTATTATTTTAGCGGTGACGATAAGTGGACGGTTGTTACGGAAGTATCCGGGTCTTACGGAAGTAATCTTCATTATTATTTACAAGATAATGCGGTAAAATATAAGTATTATAAGTTCTCTTTCACGAGCAGTACGTCGCTGAAAAAACTTATAATCGGTAGCGAAACAAAGCCCAAAATAACTTGCGAGGCAGTAAAGGGCACGGCCGGCACGAAGGAGTCCGAAAGTTATCAAAGTCTTACCGACGGCGATACGTCTACAAAGTGGTGCGTTAACGTGTCGAGCAATAAAAGGGTGGAAGTTATAATAAAAACGTCGATAAAAGCGATTTTGAAAGGTATCACCATTACAACCGCCAACGATACGGCTTCTTACCCCGAAAGGAATCCCGTAGAGTTTAGTTTCGGGTATTCGGACGACGACAATTGTACTGCAGACTCGTTTAACAGTTGGACGCATTTACAACAATCGGAAGTTTCTTATAAACTGAGTTTCGAGGCGGAAAACTATAAGAGTTATTTCTTCTCTACGGGCATGAATACCGAAGCGCATCAATATTATTGTTTTACGTTTACCGCAAACGATGAAGCGACTCTTATGCAGATTTCCGAAATAACTTTATCTTTGGAATATCCTAACTAAGTTACGTGCCGCGATTGTGCCCGAACTAAGTTCGGACGTAACCGAAAAAAGTAGTCGTTATTATAAAAAAGGTGCTGCCACGTTATGTGGCAGCACCTTTTTTATAAATTCGTTTTAGACGAAACGACAAAGACAAATTTAGCGTTATATTTAAAAATCGCCGCTTGCAAATTTGCAAGCGGCAACTTTTTTATAAAAGGCAAAAACGGGGATATAAGCCCGTTATCGCCTTGTTTTTGTTAAACTTTGAAACAACTTCCGCCGATGAATTCGCGCAAAAGGGAATTGCAGGGAATTATCGATTCGTCTTCGATAGGTCTGAAATATTTTAAATATTTTATAAGTCTGTTTGCGACAAGGTATTGGGGATCGGTCGGTTTGATTTCCCTAAGTGCGGGCAAAGCTTGCTTTCTTAAAACGCAGACTTCGTAACTTAAACTCGAATTAAACACGAAGTTCGCGCCTTCTTGGTTGGGGTAAATCCACTTAAACTCACCGTTTCTTACCGACTGCCACATATCTATCGTCGTTGCGGCGGGGCAGTTTCTGAACTTCATATCCCTTACTATTCTTCGTATAAGCCTTAAGTTGGTTATCGAAAGGGGAGAATGGTCGTCGACGTTCATTTGTGCTTGCGGCGCGATAAAGACTTTAAACTTTTGGTGTTTAGGTATGGACGACGTTAAAAGTTCGTTTAAAGCGTGTATGCCTTCTATCATGATAGGACTCGATTGGTCGACTTTAATAGTCTTACCCGCTTCCCTTTTACCCGTTTGGAAGTTAAATCTCGGCAAAGTAACTTCTTCGCCGTTGATAAGGTCAAAAAGGTCCTTATTAAATTGCTCGATATCCAAGCAGTTTATGTGTTCGAGGTCAAGATCTTCCAATTTTTTACCTTGAATTTGACAAATTATGTCTTTTTCAAAGTAATAGTCGTCCATCGAAATCATTACGGGGTTTATGCCGCGCGCCAAAAGTTCTATTCTAAGTCTGTTGCAGAAAGTGGTTTTGCCGCTCGAACTCGGTCCGGCGATTGCTATAAGGCGAATGTTTTCGATATCGCTTTCTATGGCGTCGCCGAGCATTGCAAGCTGTCTGTTGTGTCTTGCTTCGCACATCTGAACGAATTCGAGCGCGTTGCCGTCTTCGATTTTTTTGTTGATTTCCGGTATGGTTTGAAGATGTGTTTTTTCCGCCCATTTAGAAGCCCTTTGTAAAGTTCTGCCGTAGGTGGATTCTTCTTCGAAATCGGGAATTTCGGCGTTGAGTTCGTAGCGCGGATACTGAATGATAAGCCCCGGACTATAAGGCGTAAGCGCATAACTGTGAATACATCCCGTCGACGGGACCATGTAGTTTGCCATGTAGTTATAATAATCGCCGCACTTATATAAATGAACGGTGTTTTCGGGACGATATTTTAAAATATCTATCTTGTCTTGAAGATTATATTTTGTGTAAATTTCCTTGGCTTCGTCAATGGTTACAGTAACCCTTTCAATGGGTAAATCTTGGTCTATAAGCCGTTTAACTTCGTTTTTTATGCTTTCGACGGCTCTTGACATGTTGAAGTTTTTAGTGTTGGTTTGACAAAACAGAGAGCGTGATACGTTATACGTAAATTTGATTTTTACGTCGGGATAAAGATTGTAAAACGCCATTGCTATTATGTAGCGCAAAGTCGCTTCGTAGGCTTTACCCGCTTCGATGTTGTCAAGCCCTAAAAGTTGAATTTGCATACCTTCGTTTTTTTCGGATAAAGCGTATTTAAGTTCCTTTACTTGAGCGCCGACTTGGCAGACGATTAAATTTTTGCGATCTTTTTCGGGTACTAAATCGAAAACCCTCGTTCCGCTTTCCACGGATAACGTTTTGTTGTTGAAAATTACTTGTATCATATATTGATCCTCCTTGTTTTTAGCGTTAAAAAGCAAACGTAGATAATTTTTTATGTTTTCTAATTTCGTAATATGCTTCAAAGTCGGTAATTTCGTTTTATAATTCAAAAATTAATCTTTTGTTTTCGTAACGCTTCGATTATTACATATATATTTCATTCGCTTTGGCATAGCGTCTTTGCTTTTATGCGGTTTGTTGTTAAAAAATTTATTTGCGCTCGTTATTTTTTGCAAGCGGCTAAATAGGCTTTAAAAATGTCGTTTTGTTTTTCGTCGACGTCGCATAAAAGTTCGGGGTGATATTTTATGCCCATATAAAATTTTTTGTCTTTAGCCTCGACGACTTCGACTTGCCCGTCGTCGGATTTTGCGACAACGGTTAAGCAAGGCGGTATCACGTCGCCGACGTATTGATGTATGCTGTTTATTTGGAATTCTTTTTGTTGTACTATGGAATAAAACGTCGAACTTTCGTCGGTAATTTTTAATTTATGCGAGTACTTGTCGAAAGGTCTTTCGTGCTTTTCGATGTCTTTTTCGCTAAGTCGCCTCGTCGTTCCGCCGAGGGCACGTATTATCGTGTTATAGCCCGCACATATGCCTAAAAGGGGAACATTGTTTTCAAAGCAATATCTTGCCGTAAATTCTTCGTAGTAACAAGAATTCATTCCGCCTTGCAAAATAATGCCGTCGCACATTTTTAAAAATTTAGTAAAGTTGAGTTTTTCTTCCTCGTCCATTACGCGTTCGTCGTGTTCGTCTTTTGCTTGGAAGGCAATCCCTTTAGACTGCGGTAAAATCCCCGAAACGAGCGCGCCGTTTTTTGTTAACGCGTAGCGCAAATTGTTGCTTATTCGCATCCAGCTCCAGCCATAGTAGCTGTCGTTATTGAAAAATTTTGTTACGATACCGATAATCGGCTGCTGCATTTTATTTTCGCTCCTTAAAGTCGCGGGTGGGGTGGTTTTAGCCGATAACGGGCTTATAGAGCGACTTTTTATGTGAATTGCGTTGATTTATTTGTTTAGATATACCATTAGTACGGCGATGTCTGCGGGGTTTACACCCGAAATCCTTGCCGCTTGTCCTAAGTTAAGGGGGTGGATTTTTTGAAGTTTTTCTCTTGCTTCCAATCTAAGTCCGTCAAGTTTTTCGTAATCTAAATCGTCGGGCAATTTTTTTTCTTCGAGGCGTTTTGCCCGCTGAATTTCCAAAAGTCCGCGTTCTAAATATCCCGAATATTTAGCGTCGGTTTCGAGTCTTTCCGAAAGGTCGTAATCGAGGTCTTTGAAAACGTCGAATTCCTTTTTTATATCGTCCAAAGGTATGCCGCGTTTGACCATGCCTTCGTAGGAAATTCCGCCCGAAAGTTCTCCGCCGTATTTTACGACGAAATCGTGTACGTCCTTAGGCGAACGGTTTTTCGTAAATTCCTTTTTTGCTTCTTCAAGCGCTTTTTGTTTGTTTAAAAAAACGTCGTAGCGGTAATCGTCTACAAGCCCTACGCATCTTCCTTTTTCGGTAAGCCTTGCGTCGGCGTTGTCTTGGCGTAAAAAAATACGATATTCCGCGCGGGAAGTCATCA
>CAYNYV010000083.1:0-5144 GCA_964401515.1 uncultured Christensenella sp. | reverse complement strand
GAAAACACCTAAAGAAATTTTTGAAGAAAGTGTTGCACTTGCTTGACAATCTGCCCACTTTCCCTTACGCAATAAGGGGCAGCTTGAGATGTACGCGCATATGCGACCGGTTAGACGGTGACGACTTTGATGGTGTCGGTTTGACCGGGGACGCCTGCGACGCCGCAAGTTAATACAAGTCTGTCGCCGGGCTTTAGATTCAACACTTCTTTTCCGACGCGTTCGGCTTCTTTAAAGACTTCGTCTGTAGTGCCGTAGGTGCGGCACATCGCGGGGATAACGCCCCAGGAAAGCGCCAACTTTCGCCAAGTTTTTTCGTCGGAAGTAATGCCTATTACGTGGACGGGCGGACGGAAGCGCGAAATCATTCTTGCGGTTATGCCCGACAAGGTGCAAGCGACTACCCCTTTCGCCTTTATATCCATTGCCATCGAGCACGTCGAGTGGGAAATAGCGTCGGAAAGGTTTTTTATTTTAAATTCCGACGTAAAAAAGCGTTCGGAATAATTAATGCTTTTTTCGGCTTCTTCGGCGATTTTAGCCATTGCTTTGACCGCTTCGACGGGGTACTTGCCCGCAGCCGTTTCGCCCGAAAGCATTATGGCGCTCGAGCCGTCGTACACGGCGTTTGCGACGTCGGAAATTTCGGCACGGGTGGGACGGACGTTATGAATCATAGACTCCAACATTTCGGTAGCGGTAATAACCCTTTTGCCGTTTAGGCGGCACTTTGAGATAAGTTTTTTCTGAATGGTCGGCAAAGTTTCGTAAGGGATTTCCACGCCCAAATCGCCGCGCGCGACCATAATGCCTTGGCACGCTTCGCAAATTTCGTCGATGTTTTTTACGCCGCTTTCGTTTTCGATTTTGGCGATGATATCTATCCCCTTTCCGCCGATTTCGTCAAGGTAATTTTGTACGTCGACAAGGTCTTGCTTGCACGAAACAAAAGAACAAGCGATAAAATCCACGTCGTTTTCCACGCCGAAAGCTATATCTTTTTTATCTTGTTCGCTTAAATATTCTATTTTTAAATGCTTGCCGGGGAAAGCCATGCTTTTTTTGTCGGAAAGTTCGGCAGGCGTTTTAACCGTACACACAACGTCTTTATCGACGATTTCTTTTACGCTTAAAACGGCAAGCCCGTTGTTTATTAGCACCGTATCGCCGACGGAAAGTTCGGCGTACAAATTTTTATAGGAAACGGAAACGCCCTTTTCGTCCCCTAATACGTCGGCGTTGTATAAAGTAAAGTCTTGACCTTCTTTGACGGTTATTTTACCGTTTTTGTACGAACCGGTACGGAATTCCGGACCTTTCGTGTCGAGCAAAATCGCTATGGGAAGATTCAGTTCTTCCCTAACCGATTTTATAAGTTTTATTTTATTCAACTGTTCTTCATGGGTGCCGTGGGAAAAGTTAAGTCTTGCGACGTTCATACCCGCCTTACACATTTTTATAAGCGTTTCCCTATCGGTCGACGCGGGACCGATCGTGCAAATAATTTTAGTTTTTTTCAAAACGCGAAACCTCGTTTATAATTTTTAAAATCAATCGTTTGTAAAAGAAAAAGGAGCCAAGTAAAGGTTCCTCCGTAAAAAAGCCCTATAAGGCAAACACACGCCTTACGGACAAAAAATAATAGGAAAAATTCCTATGACAGACTCCACCTTCGATTGTCGGGCTTTCAAGCCACCGTATTATATTAGCGTGTTTCGATATTTTTGTCAACAAGTTTTGCCCGTATGTGCAAAATCTTTTAAAAAGTCCATGCCCCGATATAAAAAAAAGTTGAAAGAAACCGCAACTTATGCTATAATGACGAGTATATCAGTGAGTACGTCGATACGCTTTTTTATCTAAACTTTTAAAGCGATAATTCGTAGACGCACAAAGGAGGCGCTGATTATGAAAATTGTAATTATCGGGCTCGGCACTATCGGCAGAACCGTTTTAAAAAGCCTTTCGGGAAAGGGCTACACGATAACCGTTATCGACGAAGATAAAGATAAAGTCGAAAGCATTATCGAAAAATACGACGTTCAAGGCGTTATCGGCAACGGCGCGTCGATAGACATACAGCGTGAAGCCGGCGTCAAAAACGCCGACCTTGCCATTGCACTTACAAGGAGCGACGAATTAAACGTTTTCGCCTGCCTCGTCGCTAAAAAAATCGGCGTTAAAAACACGATCGCAAGGGTTAGAACGCCCGAATACCGCAAACAAATCCTTGAAATGAAAGACGAACTCGGCATTTCGATGATCGTTAACCCCGAGGAAGATACCGCGACCGAAATTTTCAACCTTATAAACCTTCCCGAGATAGCAAAAGTCGAAAGATTCGCCAAAGGCAGAGTTTTATTGGTCGAAATCGTTGCCGAAAACGGTTGTAAACTAATCGGCGAAACTCTTATTTCGATCGGCAAAAAACTCAACACCAAAGTCTTGATTTGTGCCGTTCAGCGCGGCAACGACGTAATTATTCCTTCGGGTAATTTTATGATTAACGAGGGCGACAGAATACATTTTACGTCGGAAGCAAGCGCTTTAAGAGAGTTTTTATCGGAAATAAACCTCGTTAAAACTCCCCTTAAAAACATTATGGTTATAGGCGGCAGCAAAATCGGTTATTACCTTTCGTTTATGCTGTCGAGGAACAAATATAAGGTAAAACTTATCGAATCCGACAAGAAAAACGCCGAGGAACTTGCCGAAAATCTTCCTAAAGTAACCGTCATTAACGGTAACGGCACGCGTCACGACGTACTTATCGAGGAAGGTATCGAAGCAATGGACTCTTTCGTCGCGCTTACCAACATCGACGAAGAAAACATGGTCGTTTCGATGTTCGCAAACAAGATGAACGTAAGAAAAACCATTACGCAGATAAAAAGCGACGATTTGCACGATATGCTTAACGAACTCGGCATAAAAAACACCGTTTCCCCTAAAGACATCGTCGCAAACCGCGTCATAAGTTATATTCGCGCCCTCGAAAACACACGCGGCAGCAACGTTTTAACGCTTTACCGCCTCGTCGACAATCGCGTGGAAGCGCTTGAATTCCTTGCTAAAAGGCAGGAAAAAATTTACAACAAACCATTGCGCGAAATCAAACTGAAAAAAGACTGCCTTATCGCTTGCATAATACGCGACGAAAAGGTAATAATCCCCGATGGCAACACATCGATAAACCTCGGCGATAACGTAATTGTCGTTACGACGCACCGCGATTTCGGGGATTTACGGGATATTTTGGAATAAGGCGGTATTTTACGATGAATTTCAAAAAACTCGGTAAATTACTCGGGAAAATAATGATTCTCGAAAGCATTTTGATGATTGCGCCGCTTGTCGTCGCGTTTATCTATCGCGAATCGCTTCTAAATATACTCGCATTCGTATTCCCTATCGTTTTTCTTTTAACGCTCGGGTTTTTACTTCAAATCCCCAAGCCCTTAAGAAACACGCTTTACCAAAAAGAAGGCTTTGCGCTTACCGCGCTTGTCTGGATAATAATGACTTTGTTCGGGGCGATACCTTTCGTTATAAACGGCGATATTCCGAGTTACGTCGACGCTTGCTTCGAAATGATGTCGGGCTTTACGACGACCGGTTCGAGCGTTATAACCGACCTAACGAAGGTTTCCCACTCGACGCTGTTTTGGCGCAGTTTTTCCCATTGGATCGGCGGTATGGGAATTCTCGTGTTCGTTCTTATATTTATCCCCGAAAGCAACGAAGGCTCCTCGATGCACCTTTTAAGGGCGGAAAGCCCCGGTCCGCAAGTAGGTAAAATCGTTTCCAAAATGAAAGTTACGACAAGGATTTTGTATCTTATTTATCTCGGAATGACCGTTTTGGAAGTAATTATTTTAATGTTCGACAAACCTATCGCAGGTACCGGCATGATAGACGGCAAGGAAGTTACTTACGCCGACGAAAAATTCTTTTTTTCGCTTTTATCCACTTTCGGTTGCGCGGGCACTGGCGGTTTCGGGTTTATCCCCGGCAGTATGGAACTTTTCAACCCCTTCTCGCAATACGTAATGGCTATATTTTTGATACTTTTCGGTTGCAACTTCAGTCTTTACTACCTAATTTTAATAGGCAAAATCAAAGACGTTTTTAAAAGCGAGGAGTTTAAATCCTACTTTGCCATAATTGCCGCTGCCGTAGCAGTGATTTTCGTAAGCCTTGCGTTTAAATTTAACGATTTCACGAAAGACACCACCCTTAATTACACGACGGAAGAATGTTTCAGACACGCGCTTTTCCAAGTGGCTTCGTTAACGACTACGGCGGGATATACTACCACCGATTACAATCTGTGGCCCGCTGCGGCGACGATGTCACTTATAGTCGTAATGTTCATCGGTGCGATGGCGGGCTCGACCTCGGGCGGAATAAAAGTTTCCCGTATCGTTATCGCCGTCAAAGGCGCTTACATAAACGTAAGAAAACTCATTAACCCGCGTTACGTCCCCAAAGCAAAATTCGAAGGCAAAAGTTTGGAAGAAAAAACCATTAACGACGTTTTTGCTTTTATCACGCTGTATTTCTTTATTTTGGTTGTCGTAATCTTTTTGCTTTCTTTGGACCCGGTAAACGGCAGAGTCGATAAGATAACGTCCGACGCAGGCACCTACACCGTCGAACACGGATTTTTTACGAACTTTTCGGCTGCGCTTACTTGCATTTCAAACGTCGGTCCCGCTTTCGAAGCCGTCGGTCCTTACGCAAGCTTCGCCGCGTACAGCCCGTTTTCGAAGATATTATTAACTTTTACGATGCTACTCGGTAGACTTGAAATCTTGCCCGTTTTAATACTTTTCAGCCATAAAACTTGGAAGAAAATTTGATTTTATGTTAATTGATTCGGCAAGAATTTTACTAAGTATTTTAATTGGTTAAAAAGAATTTTTATACGTAATTAAGAAAAATTTTTATTAATTATTATAAAAGACTTCTTGATCGTCAGCCACCTGACTTCAAGGAGTTTTTTATTTGCATATCATTATAAAACTTAAAAGACGGTTTACGCGTTACAACGATTGACAGATAAAAAACTTAGTGATATAATTTGCTTATCAAATTTAGGCGGTTAAATTATGTGGAAGCAAAAATTATGTATTGCCACTAAC
>CAYNYV010000082.1:0-5329 GCA_964401515.1 uncultured Christensenella sp. | reverse complement strand
TTGCTCAACTTTTTTTATAGCTTTTTCCTGACACCCCAACATTTATTTTAGAACCCTTTTTTTTTGCATTAATACTTTAAAGCCCTTCAAGTCGTTGACAAACGATGAAATATCGAGTATAATATACTAAACAGGGTTAAGTAATTTCGGAGGCGCGAACGATGGCGGTAAAAAAAGAAGTGGATTTTGTTTTCGAACATTTAATGAAAAATCAATCGTTCGAGTTATTAAAATTATTTTACGACGCAAATACGGGGATCGGGGCGGTTCTTCGCATATTAAAAAACGCTTCGTCGCCCGTTTCTGCAAGAAAAATAAGCGAGATTATGTGCGTTAGCGAAGCAAGACTCACCGTTTTGTTGCGAAAAATGCAGGAGCGCGGATATATCGTCAGAGAAAAAGACGAATGCGACGCAAGGGTTACTTTTGTTAAACTAACGAATGTCGGCGAAACGCAAGCCGAGCGCCTTCGCGACGTTTTGTGCGATAATATCGCAACGGTTATCGACACGGTCGGCTTTGAAAAAATCGAGCAATTCGTTAGACTGACCGAAGAAATCGATAATGCGGTTCGAAATCGATTACCCGCGCCGCCCGAAATAAAATAAAAAAATTTTGCTTAATTACTTAACTCGGTTAAACAATTAAGCCGATTAACTTGTAATGCTGCGTAATTTGCTAAATCATTGTTAAACGTGAGGTGCCGCTGCGCCTGTTTTTCGTGATTACATAAAATCCGATGACTGCAATATAAGGAGTATAATATGAGAAAAATCTTTAAGGCATGGTTGAACGTTTGGCTGTACGTCATTATGTTTATAAGCGGCGCCGTTATAGGCGTTGCCGTCGTAAAGCGTAACGAATGGTCGTTGCAAACGAAGATATTCGCATACGCCACGGCGTTGCTGCCGTTGCACGTATTGGAGGAATGGCGTTTCCCGGGTGGGTTTCATTACATGTATAACCTTATGGCTGATTCCGAAAAGCCCGATCGTTATCCCATGAATCAATTATCCGATATGTTAACCAACCTTATCGGTATCGCATTCGGCGTCACGGTGCTTTTTATAGGGGTAAATTCCGTCTTTTCCGTTATGCAGTTGTTTTTATGTGTCGCAGAGATATTCGGACATACGAAGGGCGGTATTTTTTCTTACAATAAGTTTAAGAAAAACGGTAAGAAGACGATATACAATCCCGGGTTATGTACAACCGTTTTGGGATATTTACCGGTGGCGGCGGCAATTATAATTTCTTTTATAGTAGACGTTTCGCCGACTTGGCGGCAATGGCTTGTCGGCGTTTTGTGCGGAATCGTTTTGGGTGCGATTTCATTAAAACTTCCCGAAAAATTAACGAAAAACGAAAATACTTCTTATGTATACGACCGGGGTAACGGATATTTCGACAAATTTAATCGGTAATCGAGATTTTTTGCGTTGAAAAAAGTCGAACCGCCTAACGTCGCTTTGAGATTTTTAGTTTATAAAATTAAAAAACACTTGCAAAACGGGTTTAATACGATTTACTTATCGAAATCGTTATGATAAAATAAATTCAACAACGCGCTTGCCTAAATTAGGACGTATATCTAAACTTAGGCACGACGTGAAATAAAAATTCGGCTAAAAAGAGGAAGATGAGATGCTGTATAAAAAGAGGACCGAAAAGACTTTAACCGACGAACTTTTTAAAAACCCCACCGCGGAATATCGCGGAACCCCGTTTTGGGCTTGGAACTGCGAACTTGAAAAAGACGAACTTTGCCGTCAGATAGAAGAACTTAAAAAAATGGGCTTCGGCGGCGCGCACATACACTGTAGGTCGGGTATGTCGACAGAATATTTGTCCGACGAGTTCATGGACCTTATCAAAAGTTGCGTCGAAAAGTTCAAACAGGAAGGCATGAACACTTACCTTTACGACGAAGACAAATGGGCGTCGGGGTATGCGGGCGGATACGTTACTAAAACAAAAAAGTACCGCCAACATTCCATAAACTTTACTGAAACTCGTTACGACGACGCCGTCGATTTGGAAACTGCGCTTAATACGGGCAAGCCGTCGCTTTTGGCGGTGTACGATATTGTTTTAGACAATACGGGGAAACTCCTATCGGCTCAACGAATATCGGAAAGCGACAAGCCGAGCGGCGTCAAGCGTTACGCTTATTTTATGACCGCTAAAGACAGCGACTGGTTTAATCTTCAATCGTACGTCGACGTATTAAGTAAGCAAGCAATCGACAAATTCGTCGAAGTAACGCACGAAAGGTATAAGGAAGTCGTCGGCGACGAGTTCGGTAAAAACATAAACACTATTTTTGCCGACGAGCCTCAGTTTATCATGGCAAGTATGCTTACCGACGCTTTTTCACACGATGACGTAACTATTCCTTACACTCAAACATTCGGCGACTTTTTCAAAAAGGAAAACGGTTCCGACTTGTTTGACGTACTTCCCGATTTGGTTTACGAAAGCGAAAGTTCCAAAAAAACGAGATACGACTACTTTAACAGTCTTTCCGAAATTTTCGCGACGGCGTTTTCAAAAACGATAGGCGATTGGTGCGAAAAAAACGGCATTGCCTTAACGGGGCATATGATGCAAGAAGACAACCTCGATATACAAATGCGTTGGATAGGCGAAGCCATGCGCCACTATAAATACTTCGGTATTCCCGGAATGGATTTGTTGCACGACAGAGTGGAATTCAACACGGCAAAGCAAGTTCAGTCCGCCGTTCACCAACAGGGCAAAGAAGGCATGATGAGCGAGCTTTACGGTGTAACCGATTGGGATTTCGATTTCAGAAGGCATAAATTCTGCGGCGATTGGCAAGCGGCGCTCGGCGTAACGTTAAGGGTACCGCATTTAAGTTGGGTATCGATGAAAGGTTCCGCAAAGCGCGATTATCCCGCGTCCATAAATTATCAATCGTCTTGGTACAAGGAATACGGTTACGTCGAAGACCATTTCGCGCGTTTGGCGACCGTTTTGACAAGGGGAACGCCTATAGTTAAAGTCGCGGTTATCCACCCCATCGAAACGATGTGGATGTATAACGGCAACGTAAAAGACAACGGGCTTAGAAAAAAACAACTCGACAAGCGTTTTAAAGATCTTACCGAATGGCTTTTGTTTAATACGATTGACTTCGATTTCGTCGCGGAATCCGAAATCCCGACGATAAAAACCGATTTTAAAAACGGTTTCACGATCGGCGAAATGACTTACGAAGCAGTTGTCGTTCCCGCCCTCGAAACCATTCGAAAAACCACTCTCGACGCGCTTAAGGAATTCGCCGCGAACGGAGGCAGAGTCATCGTCGCGGGAAATTTACCCGCACGTATGGACGGCGTTATATCCGATGAACCGCAAAAACTTAAGGAATGTTCCGAAATAGTACCTTTCGACGAAGTAAGCGTCGTCGAAGCCTTGTCCGATTTGAAAGTCGTCGATTTGGTAAACGAAAAAGGCGATTTGACAGATAATCTTATATATGCGCTTCGCCGCGACGGCAACGACGAATGGTTGTTTATCGCCCACGGCAAACATGCAAAAGACGAATGGGACGGACCTAACGTTCCTCACGACCAAAGAATGTTCATAAACGTAAAAACCGATAAAACTCCCGTTTTGTACGATACGGTAAGCGGCGAAATTTATCGTATTCCTTTCGAAAGAACAAGTTGCGGCATATCTATTCCGTGGAGTTTATATAAAGACGACAGTTTGCTTATTAAACTGACCGATTCCCCGAAAGGAAAAGATATAACTTGCGATCCTTTATTTGAAATCAAACGCACTTGGTTCCCGATAAGGTGCCAAGAAATTCATAAACGCGGAATTCGCGAGCTCGACCTTGTCGAATACGAACGCGAAGAAGACAACGCGCTCATTTTGGACGACTGCGAGTACCGCTATGACGACGAAGAAAACTTCAGAAGCAAAGAGTACGTCGTTTTGATGACCGACGACGCTAAAAAGGAATTCAAATATCCTTCCGAATCGTGTCAGCCTTGGGTTATGAAGTCGGTTACCGAGCATAAGATAACCGTTAAGTACGATTTTTATTCCGATATCGTACTTACGGACGCTTGTCTTGCCACCGAAGATTACGAAAGAAGCGAAATATACGTAAACGGTAAAAAACTCGACAAAAAACCGTGCGGATATTTTGTGGATAAATCTTGCGTCAAATTAGAACTTCCGAAAATCCAAAAAGGACTGAACACGGTTGAAATTACCATGCCGTTCGGTTCGCGGGATAACTTCGAACCCGTATTCATAACCGGCGATTTTAACGTAAAATTAGAAGGAACGCGCAAAACGATAGTCGAAAAGCAAGGTAAAATAGGTTTCGGCGACATAGTTTCGCAAGGTATGCCTTTCTACGGCGGAAATATTCGTTATAAAACGGTGTTTAACGCGGAAAACGGCGGCAAATATTTGATTACGGCAAGCTGTTACAACGGCGCGTTGATAAAAGTTTACGTCGACGGCGACTTAAAGGGTAGAATAGTTTATTCGCCGTACGGTTTAATCGTCGATTTAACTAAGGGCGAACACGAGATAGTTTACGAACTTTTCGGAAACCGTCACAACTGTTCGGGTTCTATACACAATCAAAACCTCGGATGCATCGCTTACGGCGTAGCGCCTTCGTCTTTCTTCACAAAAGGTCCCGATTTCAGTTTCGAATACGTCTTAAAACCCGTCGGAATCATGGCAAGTCCCATAATCGAAAAGTTGGATTAATCGCAGCGACTGCTCTTTAATTTTAAAAAGAAAATTTAGACGTAACAAGTGGCGAATATCGATAAAAGTCGGGATATAAGCCCGTTATTAAGCATTTTTTAAAAAATTGCAGAACCGTAATTTAACTTGCGGCTCTGCTTTTTTCGTGCTAAAAAATATTTTTCCCGTAGGAATAAATATCTTTTTGTTACTTTTTGTTTTACATCGTAAAAATAATTTGATATAATTATGAAAATTTACCGATATAGTAAAAGTTTAATAGGAGAACTATACATACGATGGCGACAAAGAAATTAAAAAACAATAAAAGCAAAATTATACTTGCAGCAATTTTATCCTTTATTTTTGCGGCGGCGTTTTTTGCGCTTTATCGCAACGGGTTGACCGTTGTTTTAGCCGACCAAACCGATCAAACTTTCTCTCTTGAAGGGAACGGAACGGCTGATAATCCTTATAAAATATCGACCCCACAAGACCTTGCGACTTTTTCCGATTACGTAAACGACGGATATGTAAACATAAACGCCGTATTGGCGGCTGATATCGTTTTAAACGAAAAAGTCGTTAC
>CAYNYV010000081.1:0-5476 GCA_964401515.1 uncultured Christensenella sp. | reverse complement strand
GAAACGCTTGTTAAAATGAAAATCGTTTTTTTGTATCGTTTTTTTAAGTTCCATTACAAATCAGCGCCTCTTTTTATTAACTGTTTTTGGTTGCGGATTAAGTAAAAAATGTCAAATAATCGACCTATAGCTTAACTTTTTTGAAAAAGCATTTAAAGTTTTCTTTAATAGTTTCCTTTAAAAACTCTATATCGACGCCGTAGATTTCGGCAAGTTTTTTATAACACAGCGTAACGTTTTTAGGCGTGTTAAGCGTTCCCCTAAAAGGCTCCGGCGACATATACGGCGCATCGGTTTCGGCGAGGACTCTGTCTAAAGGAATACTTTTTACCACCTCGTCCTTTCTCGCGTTTTTAAATGTAATCACGCCGCCAAAAGCAAAATAGCCGCCTAAATCGAGATAGTTAAACGCTTGCTCGCGACTTTCGCTGTAGCAATGCATCAAAAAACCGTTTTGCAGATAATTTCTGTTCGCCGACAAAATATCAAGCATATCCTTGGACGCGTCGCGCGAATGAACGATTACAGGCAATCGGTAATCTTTTGCAAGATAAATTTGTCTTTCAAAAAGTTCCGCTTGTCTTAGCTTGTCTGTTCCGTCATAATGATAATCGAGCCCTATCTCGCCCACGGCGATACATTTTTCATCGTTTAAAAGACTTTTCGCCGTTTCGATATCACCGCTATAATCGGTTAAACTTTCGGACGGATGAATCCCCGCCGAAAAATAAACGTTTTCAAATTTTTTAGCGTTAGCGGCGGCAAGCACCGTGCTTTCGCCGCTCCAACCGACATCGACGAGTATTTTTACGTCGCTATAAAAACATTCCTCGACGACTTTATTAACGTCGTCGTAACGTCTGTCGGTAAGATGACAATGAGAATCTATATAAAACATTTTTTAGCGAATCGTACTGCCTTCCGGCAAGGATTGATCGGGTTCGATAAGTCGAACGTTATCGCCGTTTTCGCCGCACAAAATCATACCCTGGCTTTCAACGCCGCGAAGCTTAGCCGGCTTAAGGTTTGCAACCAATATAACTTTTTTGCCGATTAATTCCTCGGGTTTGTAATATTTTGCTATACCGCTTACTACTTGTCTTTCCTCGTTGCCCAAAGAAAGTTGAATTTTCAAAAGTTTATCTGATTTCTCGACCTTTTCGCACGCAAGGATTTTTGCGACGCGCAAATCGGTTTTAAAGAAGTCGTCAATGGTGATTTCTTCCTTCACGGCCTCGGTATTTTGTGCGATAACGGGCTTATTGGAGAACTTTTGAGCCTCTTTGTGACGTTTAATCATCATTGCGTCGATTTCGGCAAGTTCCTTTTTAACATCGATCCTCGGGAAAACGGGTTGTGCTTTTACAACGTTAATTCCGGGTTTTAAAACACCGAAATTACCCGAGACGTTCAAATCGATTTTTTCGGCATCGATGCCGTAGCAGCTCAATATTTGCGAAGCAGACGAAGGAATAAACGCAACCAAAATCGCGGAAGTAATTCTTATCGCTTCCGACAAATTATATAATACCGTAGCAAGCCGTGCCTTTTTGGAAGGATCTTTCGCAAGTACCCAAGGCATGGTTTCGTCGATGTATTTGTTGGCTCTGCCGACGACCTTGAAAATATCTTGTAGCGCTTTAGGAACGTTTATCTCCTCGATATCGCGTTTAACTTCCGCAAGCAAGTTTTCGCACATAGCGACAAGTTCGTTGTCGATATCGTCGGACTCCGTACCTTCGGGCAAAACGCCGCCAAAGTTTTGAGAGATCATAGCGGTGGTTCTCGATACAAGGTTACCTAAGTCGTTACTTAAATCGCTGTTTATTCTATTCAAAAAGGCTTCGTTAGTATACACGCCGTCCGAGCCGAAAGGAATTTCCCTAAGCAAAAAATATCTTAAGGCGTCTTTTCCGTAACGCGCGACGATTTCTTTAGGATCGGTAAGTTCGGTGGAAACTTTATCTTGTTTGCTTTTCGAAAGTTTATCGCCGCCTATTAAAAGCCAGCCGTGTCCGTAAACGCGTTTTGGAAGCGGAAGTCCGAGAGCCATCAAAATCGCAGGCCAAATAATTGCGTGGAACCTTATGATTTCCTTGCCCGTCATATGCAGGTCGCACGGCCAAAACTTATTGAAAAGTTCTTCGTTGCCGTTTTTATAACCGAGCGCCGAAATATAATTCGACAACGCGTCTATCCACACGTAAACGGTATGGTTTTTATCGAACTCGACGGGAATCCCCCATTTTACCGAAGTACGCGAAACGCACAAGTCTTGCAAACCGGGCTTGATGAAATTGTTTATCATTTCATTCATTCTCGATTTAGGTTGTAAAAAGTCGGGGTTGTCCTCGTAAAGTTTTAAAATTCGATCGGCGTATTTAGACAGGCGGAAGAAATAACTTTCTTCCTTAGCCTTTTGAACGGAACGACCGCAATCGGGGCATTTGCCGTCCTTTAATTGCGTTTCGGTAAAGAAACTTTCGCAAGGGGTGCAATACCAACCTTCGTATTCGGATTTATAAATATCGCCGTTATCGTACAACTTTTTAAAAACGTACTGAACGGTTTTTTCGTGGTCGGCGTCGGTAGTTCTGATAAACCTATCGTAAGAAATATCAAGCATCTCCCAAATCTCTTTTAGGTCGTCAACGATGACATCGACGAACTCTTTGGGCGTAACGCCTTTTTCTTTCGCCTTATCTTCTATCTTTTGACCGTGTTCGTCGGTGCCGGTAAGGAAAAACACATCCTTACCCGTCATACGATAAAAACGAGCGATCGCGTCGCAAACGACAGTCGTGTAACAAGTACCGATATGCCAATTACCGCTCGGATAATAAATGGGCGTGGTAATATAAAAAGTATCTTTCATAAAATGCACCTCGTAAAATCGCCAAACCGATTTTGCAAATTCAAATTTTAACCTCGGAAAAAAACCGAGATTGTAATAGTTTTTACTTTATTATACTAATATAACACAATTTATGAAAAAAGTAAAACATAATGACTTACAAAGTTTCATAATTTATCTAAGGAAGTAATTTTATGAACCTCGTATTTTCAATCATAACGATTTCATCGCTAATCTTATTGACGATATATAATCCCTCGTCGGTATTATCGGCATTATCTTCGGGCATTGAAAAAGCAACGACGCTTTCAATTAAACTTTTTTCGGTTTACGCATTATGGCTCGGGGTGTTCGAACTTATAAAAAGTAGCGGTATAGGTCGGTTATTAGCGAAAATTTTAAAGAAGCCTATTAAATTAATCTTCGGAAACGTCGATCAAAAAGCCGAAGAATGCTTGTGTATGAATATATCTTCCAACCTGTTAGGTTTAGGCGGAGTAGCTACGCCGATGGGAATCGAAGCCGAAAGACTACTTGAAAAATCGGGAAACGCCTATGCGCAAAATATGCTTTTCGTAGTTGCCTCGTCATCGCTACAATTACTACCTATAACCGTCGTAGGGCTTCGCGGCGAATTAGGCTCGTCTTCACCGAACGACGTAATTTTAACGACTTTACTTTCAACCTTGGTATCCACCGTTACGGGAATACTGCTTGTAAAAGTTTTTAGCAAAAAATGAGTGTTTACGTCATCCCCGTAATTTTAATTGTCGTTACGCTGATTTCATCGTTAAAAGGCGTAAAAACTTACGACGTGTTTTGCCGCGGCGTAAAAAAAGCTTTCCCTCTTGCGTTGTCGATATTTCCTTACCTCGCAGCGGTGTTTATAATGACCGAAATCTTTGAAGCAAGCGGACTAAGTAAGGCGATAATCGACCTATCGGCAGACTTTTTTAAATTTTTCGGCATTCAAAAAGAATTAGTTCCCCTCGTCCTTTTAAAACCTTTTTCGGGTAGCGGAAGCCTTGGCGTTTTGTCAAGAATTATGACGGAAAACGGCGTTGACAGTTACGTTTCAAGATGCGCCGCTACAATATACGGTTCAAGCGAAACGGTATTTTACGTCGGTGCGGTTTATTATTCTAAATGTAAGAAAAAACCCTCCTGCTTTCCTTTTTTAATTTCTCTTTCATCCAATTTTATCGCAACGGTTTTTGCCTGTTTTATTTGCAGAATACTTTAATCGGCAACAAAGCCCGAAATTCCTTAATCGAGAAATAAAAAATACGCCGTAATCGCATTATGCAAAATTATAGCGTATTTTTTTGATATAAATCGCAACGTAATATGGCAAAAAGTCCTTCTATAGGTCGATTATCGCCATTATTTTACGATTTTAAAACATTGTAATTATTTGTTCGCGCTCGGCGCCGACGGAAACGTATTTAATCGGCTTACCGATTTTTTCTTCGATGAACTTAACGTACTTTAAAGCGTTAGCGGGCAAATCTTCCTTTTTACGGCAATCGGAAATATCTTGCTGCCACCCGTCGAGATAGGTATAAACGGGTGTTGCGTTAGTCAATTTTTCGCCGAAAGGAAATCTGTCCGTCGTTTCGCCGTCGACGTTATAGTTTATACATACGGGGATTTTATCGTAACCGGACAAAACGTCGAGTTTAGTAAGAGCAATTTCGTCCGCGCCTTGAATTTTTGCACCGTATTTTGAAGCAACGACGTCGAAACCGCCGACGCGCCTCGGTCTACCCGTAGCGGCACCGTATTCTCCGCCGGCTTCCCTTAACTTGTCGCCTTCTTCACCGAAAAGTTCGCAAGTAAACGGACCTTCGCCTACACAACTCGAATACGCTTTCATAATGCCTATGACTTTATCTACTTTGTATTGAGGTATCCCCGCCCCGATAGGCGCATAGGACGCAATCGTATAAGACGACGAAGTATAAGGAATAATGCCGTAATCTATATCGCGAAGACTACCTAGTTGGGCTTCGAACATTACGTTTTTGCCGTTTTCGATTGCCGTTTCCAAATAGGAAGAAAGGTCGCATACATAGTCCTTAAAGGGCATAGCGTAAGTTTCAAGCCAATCGGTTAAGGCTTTTTCGGTAACGGGCTGAGCGTCATATCCCTTTTCAACGGTAAGATTTTTCCATTCGGCAATACCGGAAAGTTTAGATTTCAAATTTTCGGGATGCAGCAAATCGCCGAAACGTATAGCCTTTTTCATATATCTGTCGGCATAGGCGGGCGCAATACCGCGCCTTGTCGAACCGAACTTTTTATCTTTCAACCTGTCTTCTTCAAGACAATCTAAAAGTTTGTGATACGGCATACACACGGTAGCCCTATCGCTTATTTTTAAATTGTCGGGCGTGATTTTTACACCTTTACGGCGTAAAGTATTTACTTCGTTAAATAAATGTTCGCAATCGATGACCATACCGAGCCCCATAACGCAAACGGTATCTTCCCGAAGTATCCCAGACGGTAAAAGGTTCAGTATGAATCTACCTTTATCGTTAACAACGGTGTGTCCCGCGTTATTGCCGCCTTGATAACGGCAAACTACGTCGTAATCGCTTGACAAAAGGTCAACCATTC
>CAYNYV010000080.1:0-5524 GCA_964401515.1 uncultured Christensenella sp. | reverse complement strand
GCGAAATTTTTGTTTGCTTCGTCTAAAACCGCTTGGATTTTTACGAACGGAAGATTGTACTTTTTAGCCAATTTTTCGCTGATTTCGGCGTATTTGCAAACGGTCGAGAAAAGTTCCCAATTATCGCTTGTCGCCGAGCCTTTTAGCACAAAAGGCTCCATAATTATTATTTTTAGTTCGGGAAGCCTTTCGATCGTATCTTTTATAATCATTTCGTAAATACGTTCGTAACGCTCCGTATCGACGCCGTTTTGCCAAAGTTCGTGCCAAACGTCGTTAACGCCTATTAAAATACTCAGTACGTCGGGCGAAAGATTCCAGACGTCCTTTTTTATTCTCGCGTATAAATCGACGCATCTGTCGCCGCTTACGCCGCGATTTATTATTTCGTATTGTAAAGGGAAATCGGTTAAAAGTTCGCCCGCGATATCTCTTACGTAGCCGTTGCCGTAGGAGAATAAGCCGTTATCCGCATCTCTGTTTCTGCCGGCGTCGGTTATGCTGTCGCCGAAAAATACAATTCTCTTTTTCATCTTGTTACCTTTGTAAAATTTGTTTGCTTGCACTATGCGGTAATCTCTTAAAAGATTTGTCGTGCATAAACGAATTATTCGCTTCTTAAAGCGACGACGGGATCGCGCTTAGCCGCGAATGCGGCGGGGATAAGTCCTGCAACGACCGTTAAAACGATGCTTATCGCGATAAGGGTAAACGCGCCGCCTATCGGGAGCACTGCTACGTTGCTAAGCCCCGAAAGCGAATTTATGATTATGTTTATCGGGATATTCAAAACCAAGGTTATCAATATACCGAGTGTGCCGGAAGTCGCGCCGATAATAAAGGTTTCGGCGTTAAATACTCTTGAAATATCTCGTTTAGAAGCACCTACCGACCTAAGTACGCCGATTTCCTTTGTGCGCTCTAAGACGGAAATATAGGTTATAATGCCTATCATTATCGACGAAACAATCAACGAAATCGAAACGAAGGCGATGAGCACGTAAGTAACGGCGTTTATGATGGTCGTAATCGACTTCATCATAATACCCATGTAATCGGTATATTTTATTCGATATTTTTCTTCGGCTTGCGCGTTGTAATCTTCTATGATTTTTATGACGTCGTCCTTTGCTTCGAAAGTCGTCGGGTAAATCTGTATAGACTCGGGCTTTCCGTTGTCGAAGTAACCGATCGAACTACCTATTTTTTTTCTTACGTCGCCGTCGGCGTCGATATTGATTTCTTTTTTACCCTTATCGGATTCTTCCGTGGAGTTTTCGTAAAGTTTCGCCAAAGGGTTGAAATATTGGTCGTGGGTGAATTTTTTGTTGTAATCTTTTATGATGTCCGACGTTAATATTCTTTGTCTTACCGCTTCGGTAAAAGCCGACGTGTAGCACACGGTGCCGGTAAGGCAACCTGCCGAAACGCCTTTTTTAAGTCTTACGATACCGACTATTTTTAATTCTTGCGCGCCGTTGTCTAAAAAGTCGTCGTATTCTTCGGTCGATTTTAACGCCCAAAAATTAGCCGTTTCGTCGTTGACGGTATAAGTGACGGGGTTTCCGCTTTCGTCGGTGTAATGTTTATAATAATCCGGGAGTACCGATACTTTGTAGGTAAGCCCTATAAGGTCGGAAAGCTGTATTCCGTTATAATAAACGTAGCTACGCTTGCAACCGAGGATTTGTTCGATTTCCTCGTCGGTTTTGTTTTGGGGGCGTATAGTGTCGAACATTTTATAGAAAATCCATTTGATGTCGTCGTTGTCCATAAGCCCCATCGTGTATAAGGCGAGGTCGCTTACCTGGTTGTAACTGTCGACGACCAAAATCGCTTCGTCGTCGCCCGTTGCGAACTTACCCTCCAAAAGGTCGTATTGTTCCTTTATAAGGTTCGGGTTGCCGAGCATTTCGGCGTAAGAAGACTGGCTTCTTAACATACTGACGAACATATTGTAGTAGGAATTCAGTTCCGATTTTAAATCGCCGAGGTCTTGCGCGCTGTTTGTGATGTCGTCCATCTCGGGAACGGTTAAGGGATAAAGTCGTCTGTGCTCGATGTCTTCGGTTTCGGTGCGATTGCTTCCGTAAATGTACATATTGTAAGAATACGAGTAATTAATCGCGCTTATTATATCGCTTGTATCGTGTTCCTCGGTGTATTTTTTAAGATAGTCCGAAAACACCGTTAAGTCGTTGCTTTCGTAAATCCCCGCGAATTGTTTTACCATTTCGCCGATTACGTTGTGCGAGGTAAGTTTTCCGTCGGTGGGGTATTTGTCGTCTTCGTCGCGGTCGTCTGCCGACAGATAGTTACTGACGACCGACATGGCGCCCGACGTGTTTATATTAGACGACGATATCGTTATCGGATAGTTTGAAAGGGTGTCGCGCTGAATGTTTTTTACGTAAGCGTTAAAGCCCGAAGAAAGCGATAAAATCAATGCTATACCGATAATGCCTATCGAACCCGCAAGCGACGTTAAAACGGTTCTTCCTTTTTTGGTAAACAAGTTGTTAAGGCTTAAAGAAAATGCCGTTAACAGACTCATTGACGCCTTTTTGGGCTTATCGGAAGAAGATTTTTCTTTATCGCGGCAAGTCGTTCGACTTCCGCCGTTTTCAGACTCGCCCGCTTGCGTGTTTTTTAAGAATTCCGCTTGAGTTTCTTCTAAGGAACAAGGCATCGTGTCGCTCAGCACCAGACCGTCGAACAGGTTAATCGTTCTCGTGGCGTATTTTTCGGCAAGGTCGGCGTTATGCGTTACCATAACGACCAATCGAGTTTTGGAAAGTTCTTGCAAAATATCCATGACTTGAACGCTTGTTTCGCTGTCCAAAGCACCCGTGGGTTCGTCGGCTAAAATAATATCGGGATCGTTTACGATCGCGCGCGCTATGGCTACCCTTTGCATTTGTCCGCCCGAAAGCTGGTTGGGCATTTTTTTGGCTTGGCTTTTAAGCCCGACTTGTTCAAGGGCTTTTAAGGCGCGTTCGTATCTTTCTTCCTTCCCGACGCCCGACAAAGTAAGAGCGAGTTCGACGTTTTTTATTACCGATTGGTGGGGGATAAGATTGTAACTCTGGAAAATAAAGCCCACCGAATGGTTGCGGTAGTTGTCCCAATCTCTGTCGGTAAAATCTTTGGTGGATTTTCCGTTTATGATTAAATCGCCGTCGGTGTATCTGTCTAAACCGCCGACGATGTTTAACATAGTCGTTTTGCCGCAACCGGAGGGACCTAAAATCGCGACGAATTCGCTTTCGCGAAAGTTTAGGCTTACGCCCTTTAATGCGCAGACTTCGGTTTCGCCTTCGCCGTATACTTTTACGATGTTGTTTAGCGTTAACATTGGTAATACCTCGCTTCTTCTACGAAAAGCGCCGATTTTTTTCTGAGGCGGCGCATTTTTCGCTATAGTAACACACTATTGTGAAAACTTTGTAACAAAATACTTATAAATATAAAAAATATTTATCGGCTTATTGAATTGGGGGTAGGGGAAAGAAAAGTTTGTGCTTTTTAAACGTTGAATTCGCTTATTCGGCAAATCGCGCACGATCGCCCTAAAGAGCCGTCCTATGCCCTCACGAAATTATTTAACGTGCGCGAAAAGTCGATGTGTTTTAAAAAAGCGACGATAAAACCGTCTAAAAAATTAAAAAGTTGCCCTATAGGACGGTTATCGCCACTTGATTGCGTATAAAAAGTTGTTTTTACATATCGTTTTTTAACTTGACACAACTAAAAATACTTGCCGCTTATTTGAAAACGATAAGTCAAAGTTTAAAAAATCGACTTTTTAAAAAAAGTAAATTCAAAAGCCGCTAAACGTTAGGCTGAAAAGTTTTTCTTTTTATCGGGAAGCGTTCCCGTCGAAAACGAGAACGCTCCCTAATTAAAATTTCAAAATAAATATAATCCGCAAACGGAAAAATATCTTAGTTGAATTAATTGTTTAAATCAGTCTTTTCTGTTAAGCACGACGATGTCGACGTCAACGCCGATAGGTTCGCCTTTTTCCTTTATGATTTTCACCGAACTTCCTTCTTTAACGACTCGTTTTCCTTTGCCGCCCGTTATAATGCCGCAAACGTCGAAACTGTATTTTTCTTTGTCGGTAAAATAGGGAATAAAGTCCTTTGCTTCGTTTGCGTCTACGTAACCTACGTGGTGACAAGCCTTGCCGTCCCAATCGTATATGTAAACTTTTATTTTGGAACCGTCGTATATAACGCCTGTTTTTTTGAATTCTTGTTCGGCAAATTCGTAGACGATGTCGTTTTCGTATTCTTCTTTTATTTCGGAGGACGATAAGCCTTCGAATTTATCGAGATATCCTACTTTTACGCCTTGCTTTATTTCGGCGTCTAAAATATCTTTGACTTTTTCGCCTATTTCGTTCTTTTTGTCTGTGCCTAAAACTTTGAAAGAAGCCGTTAGTACGGGCTCGTTCGGTTTGTAAATAAGTTTACGTCCGCGCTTTGCGCACATATTCGCAAGGAGTTCTTCGTTATTTTCGGGCGGGGTAAGTTTGAAAGTTTCCTTTTCTTTAACGGGTTCTTCTTGTTGTTCTTGTTGTGCTTCGGCTGCTGTTGTTGCCGTAGGTTGTTCTAAAAGTTCTTGTTTATTTTGACTTTCTTCCGTTTTGGCTGATTGCTCCGTTCGGTTTGTTTGAACTTCTTCCGACTTATTGGTCGCTTGTTCTAAAACTTCGGGTTGGTTTGTATTGGGCTTGTTATCGGTATCGACGGATCGTTCGTTGTTTTGTAACGTTAGTCCGAAAACTTCGTCATAAATTTGTTCAACGGTTTCATGCGAAGCGCCTTGTAAGGTCGAACGTCCGTTTTGACATTTTTCTTTTTCTATAACGGGGGCGGTTTCTGAACGCGCTTCTTCTAAGTCGGGGTGGTTGGCTACGTCGACTTCTCCCGTAAATGTAGTTTCTTCTGCATTCTTGGCGTCGTCGGATTGTATGTTTATGTTATCGAGATTGAAAACTTCGCTGTAAATTTTCGCAACCGTTTCGTCCGTTATAGGAGTAACGTCGCCGTCTTTATTTTTGTTTTCAAACGTTTTTGTTTCGACTTGCGGTTGTAATACTTCTACTGCTTCAACTTCTTCACTCGTTTCGGTTGTCGTAGTAACTTCTGGTTCTTCCGTCAAGGCGGTAATACCGAAAACTTCGTTATAAATATTGCTTACCGTTTGGGCGTCGGGTGGGGTGAGAACTTCTTTTTGCGTTACGACTTCGTTAGAAACTTCAACGTCGTTCATAACTTCTTCGGTTTGCGCTTTTTGTAACTTATGTATGTCCGCCGCGTTATCGCTATCGTTAATTTCGACGTCGGGTTTATCGACAATTTCCGTGTCGACAACTTCCGCATTGGAAACTTCCGTGTCGACAACTTCCGCATTGGAAACTTCCGTGTCGACAACTTCCGCATTGGAAACTTCCGTATCGTTAACTTCCGCATTGGAAACTTCCGTATCGTTAACTTCCGCATTGGAAACTTCCGTA
>CAYNYV010000079.1:0-5720 GCA_964401515.1 uncultured Christensenella sp. | reverse complement strand
GCAAGCAAGCAAGCAAGCAAGCAAGCAAGCAAGCAAGGGATAATTCTGTAATTTTCAATTTAATAAAACGTTCAATAAAGGGCGATAAGGAAGTAGCGTAGCCACACTTTCTTGTCGCTCTTTTTTTGTTAAAAAAATTAAAGCAAAGGAGAAAAAAGATGACTTTAAAAAAGAAACTAATTATGCTTGTCGTTTTGGTTTTGTCGCTGACGTTATGTTGCTTCGGGCTTGTTGCCTGCGGTGGCAACAACGACGTTCCGCCAAACAATGGGCAACAAACGGGAACCACCACGCCGAGTGGCGGAGAAGAAGGTGGGTCGACAGATGGTTCTACAAGTGACGACGATGGAGGCTCAACGGACAATGAAGAACCCGAAGAAAGTATCGATTGGACTTTGGTTTATACCGTAAGTGACGACGGCTCGACAATAACGGGGCTAACCGAATACGGAAAGACTTTATCTAAAATCGTTATTCCTAAAACACTGAACGAAAAAGCCATAACGAGTATAGGAGAAGACGCATTCGAGTACTGCTACACATTAACAAGCGTAACTATATCAGACAGTGTAACGAGCATAGGGAATAGTGCGTTTTATGACTGCTATAAAATAAATAAAGTAAACTACACGGGAACGGTGGATAAGTGGGCTCAAATAAATTTTGGTAGCGCCTCCTCAGTTCCTATACGTTATTCGAACAACTTATATATAAACAACGTATTATTAACAGAAGCAAACGTAAACACTGCAACAAAAATAAACGATTATGCGTTCGCATATTGCACTACTTTAACAAGTGTGATTATCGGAAACGGAGTAACGAGTATAGGAAATAAGGCGTTCCACGGGAGTGCATTAACAAGCATAACAATCGGCAACGGTGTAACGAGTATAGGAGAAGACGCATTTGGTGATTGCTATAAATTAGTAGAAATAATAAATAAAAGTAGTATTAATATAACAAAAGGTAGTTCTAATTACGGTTACGTAGGGAAGTATGCGTTAAACGTAAAAACTTCGGGCGAAAGCGACGTAGTAAACCAAAACGGATATCTTTTCTATGCTTATAATGGAACTAACTATTTAGTAGGTTATGCGGGAAAAGAAACTGCATTAACTTTGCCCGACAAATATGATGGACAAAACTACGAAATATATCAATATGCGTTCTATCAATATACTTTATTAACAAGCGTGACTATCGGAAACGGAGCAACGAGTATCGGAGAAAAAGCCTTCTGGAATTGCCCTTCGTTAAAAACCGTAACGATAGGAAGCGGTGTGACGAGCATAGGAAATTATGCATTCGCTCACTGCACTTTATTAACAGACGCAACTATCGGTAGTGGAGTATCGATTATAGGAGATTATGCGTTCTGGCAATGCAGTAAATTAACAGGCATGGGTCTGCCTGACAGCGTAACGAGCATAGGAGATTATTCGTTCAAGGCTTGTACTTCATTAACAAGCATGACGATAGGAAGCGGTGTAACTACTATAGGAGAAGAACCGTGCGACGAATGTTATAAATTAGTAGAAATAATAAATAAAAGTAGCGTTACCATAGAAGCAGGCTCTTCATGGGAAGGCGGTAACATGGGGCATTATACGCTAAATGTTAAAACAGAAGGCGAAAGCGATATAGTTAACAAAAACGGATGTCTTTTCTATGTTTATGATGGAACAAACTATTTAATAGGCTATGTGGGAGAAGAAACGGAATTAACTTTGCTAGATAAATATGATGGACAAAACTACGAGATATATGATTATGCGTTTTATGATTGCGACTCGTTAACAAGTATAACGATAGGAAGCGGAGTAACCAACATAGGAACAAAGGCCTTCCTTAATTGCGATTCGTTAACAAGTGTAACTTTTGAAAATACGGAAGGTTGGATTGCGGTAAAGAATTCGGCATCAACGGTTGGAACTGACTTAACGTTAACGGACGCCGAACAAAACGCAACTTACTTGACGAATACATACAAAGTGTATTATTGGAAACACAAGTAATAAAAGTACAACAAATAAATTCGTTTAAAATTCTTTGAGATTTGAACGAAAAACAAAAAGGCTACAAATAAAAGGAGTTAGTAAAGTTCTAACTCCTTTTGTGTTTATTAAATTTTTAAATTACATTTTTTATTTTTTAAATTGAAAGCGCTAAGCCACCGAAAATGCTATCAAGCAAAGTGGGGAAGAATATACATATAACCGTTGCGGCAACCAAAATAATAAAAATAATTTTAGTGAACACTTTTTCCACAAAAATTGCTTTAAGAGAGAACCAGCCGACGATAATTAACGAGCCGAGTAAAACCCAGTTTTGAGCGAGGGTAGAGAAAGAGGCGAAAATTGTTTTCGTGGCTTCGCAAATTCCACCTTCGGCAATGAAACCTATATAGCAGTTAAGTGTGGCAAAAATTACGATTACCATAAAAATCGCAATAAGAATATTGCCAAGAATATCAAAAAATCTTTTCATTTTTATCTCCTTTTTATTTGTAAAAATATACAAAAATTATATCATTTTGCAATTTGATTATATACCATTGTGTAAAAATGTCAATAGATATTTAAAAATATTTTAATTTTAACATACTTTATTAACAAAAAAACAACGATTTTTTGCCATAGAATTTAAGCGAAAAATATGTTTATAAAGGCTTTTACGAAACATATGTCGGTGGCAAACGAAAAACGAAGCAAAAAATTTTTTTGTAAAACGGGTGTGATTTTGTACTGAAAATAAACTGAAAATAAATTGACAATTTTTTTACCGTTTATTATTATATTCCAAAACGGAGGGATAAAATGAATAAAATTTTATTTGTTTGTTACGGAAACATTTGTCGTTCTCCGATGGCTGAATTTTTAATGAAAGATTACGTAAAAAGGAAAGGGAGAAGCAAAGATTTTTTTATTTCTTCGTCGGCGACTTCTTGTGAAGAAATAGGCAACGGCGTTTATTACGGAACGAAAATAATACTAGATAGGCTTAATATCGATTGCTCGAAAAAGACTGCGATAAAGCTTGTCAAAGCCGATTATGATAAATACGACTATATTATAGGTATGGAAGATATGAACGTTAGGGATATTTTGCGCATATTCGGTGGCGACGAAAAGGGCAAGGTTTGTAAACTTTTGGACTTTACTCCCTCGCCACGAGACATTGCCGACCCGTGGTACACGAGAGATTTTGAAAAGACTTATGCCGATATAATGGTGGGGATAAAGGCACTATACGAAACATTGCAAAAAAAAGATGATAAAAAATAGTGAAAGTTGCACAAATTTCTAAAAAAAACAAAAAAAACAAAAAAGCGTTTGACAAAGGTAATTTATAGTGATATATTTTACACGAAACGAACACAAAAGGAGAATAAAACAATGGCTATCACGAAAAAGCAACAAGAATTAGACATCATGAAGTGGGTTAAGAGTGAAGAAACGGGCGTTGACGCTTGTGGAACATTCGATTTTTGCGCTAAGTGCGATAAGTCTTTAGAAAATCCTTGCGACAAGGCTTTCAAGGCTTTCAACCAAAAGGTAACTAAAGCCCCTGCAAAAAAAGCATGCGCAAAAAAAACAACGAAAAAGTAAACTTGAAATACGAGCTAGAAATAAAAAACTTTTAAAACCGTTTCTTTTGAGGAACGGTTTTTTTCTTTTTTTTACAAACTGCGATTTTGTTTAAAAACTATTTTTAACTTCCTTTGTCGGTGATTGATAATAAACGGGCGTTTAATACGAAAAAGCCGTACATAATGGTGTAACCCATTTTGTGCGGCTTTAATTACAACTATTCTTCTAGGAATCTTGCTTTTAAGTTGTTAAAACTTGATGCCGACGAAATTTCATCGTGGGGGATGAACAAATATTTGAATGCTTTGTGCCCGTTTGCTAAATTATATTCGGAAGCCACTTTGCAATACTTAATTGCTCTATCTTTTTTGGCAAGCACGTCGGGTTCGTTTATTCTGTTTTTTGCCTTAACTTCAACTAGATAGTACATATCTTCAGTTTCAACAACAAAATCAGGTTCATAACGGCGTCCACGATTATAGGTAATATTAAATTGACTAGGCGCAGGCCTTAACCAACGCAATACTTCGGGCGAATTTTCGCAAGCAAGAGCGAACAAACGCTCGGGATTGCTGTCGAATTTATACGGCGTTGTAACGGATTTTTTTGCCCCGTCGTACACGATAGACTTTATGTTTTTTTCAAAAGGTTCTTCGTATATGTTTGTTAAGCCGTCGCTTACGTCAATCAAGTAATTGTTAACTACTGTTTCAATGCCTTGCACGATATCGATAATGCCGTCGTATACAACGGAAAGGTGTTGTAATAATTGCTCTTTAAATTTACTGATTATATCCTTTTTGTACATTAAGCAAAGGTTTCGCACCTTTTCCTCTTCGTATTTGGCTCTGTAACGTGTTAAGAATTGCATTACGATTTTCTGTATAAGTTCGGGACATTTTTCATAGTCGATTTCATTTACTTCACGAATACCATCTACAAGCAGTTTTTCGGGTTTTATCGTATTAAAATCAATAACGCTCCCTTTTATTATTTGTACGTTTTCTCTAGAATCGAGAAGATTTCTAATCAAAATATCATTTTCAATTGGAACATAGACCATAGACGATAAATCTAGGTCGAAGTCTTGAATAACGTATTTTTCGTCTCCTAAATTTTCTGTTTTAATTTTAGGAATATACATGGTGTTTTCTTGTATTTTTTGTATTATCTTGTTGGCAACGCCATACATGACGTCAACTATACGCTGAATATCGGTGTTATCGTTATATCTTTTTCCGATATCCTTTTTTATATTTTCTTTAACTTGTCCTACGTCGATTTTAACGGAGGGTTGTTTTTTTATGGCGTTGTTTGTTGCATTGATTATGGTTGCGTTAATTTCGTTGTAAGCGTCGATATGCTCCGGATTGTTTATGTCCAAGCCTGCCGAAACAAAAATTTCTTTTTTTCCTTCGTCGTTTGAAAGGAAAGACATTATTACAGGCGTAACCCTTTTAGATTTTTCAAACTCGGCATAAATAACGCCTTCGGCATTAAAGATAGAATCGCCTTTTTGTGCCTCGGCAATAATTTCGTCAAATTTATCGTGGGCAGTGATGGTGACGGAATCAATCATTTTTTCGCCTGTACGCTTACCGAATGGAAGTCTAAGTCCACGGCCTACGGTTTGTTCTCGTAAGGTTTTACTAGTAGCCGTTCTTAAGGGAACAATAGTATAAAGGTTATTTACGTCCCAACCTTCTTTTAAGATATTGACGTGGATAACAATTTCAATAGGATTATCGGCTTTTTCAACTTCAAGCAATAATTGTATATTTTCTTCCTTTTCAGAGCCACTTTGATTAGAGTGTACCAAAATGACCTTGTCTTTGTATGTGCCATTTCTAAATGCATCAGATTTTACATACTCAAGTACTTTTTCTGCGTGTTTAGTATCCTTACAAACAATAAGCATAAACGGCTTTACTAATTTTTGATTATTATTAACCGCATATTGCTTAAGTTCAACTTTCATATTTTCGTGATGACGAATACCATCATTAATCATTGTTTTGTCAAGCTCATCCTCAGTTAGATTATATGCTTTAATATCTTTTCTTGTAAGAGCATAAGGAGTTCTTGTATATCCGTCTTTAATGGCTTGTGATAATGGATATTCATATA
>CAYNYV010000078.1:0-5734 GCA_964401515.1 uncultured Christensenella sp. | reverse complement strand
CTACTTGTCCGTACACTAAGAACGAAGAAGGCAAAGGTCCCGCTTGGGCTAACAGTTTGTTCGAAGACAATGCCGAATTCGGTTACGGTATGAATTTAGCTTACGGTCAACGCCGCGCTAAACTTGCCGACGATATCGAAAAAGCAGTCGAACTCGGGTTAAAGGGCAAACTCAAAGTCTCTTTCACCGAATGGCTTGAAAACAGAAAGAGCGCCGAAGTAACCAAACAACTCGCTCCCGTCATCATTGAACTTTTGCCGGCTGCCATTAAGGCTGCAAGAGGCGAATTAAAGACCGTTTTAACGGCGATTTCGGAACAAACCGATTGCTTGATTAAAAAATCTATTTGGATTTTCGGCGGCGACGGCTGGGCTTACGATATCGGTTACGGCGGGCTCGATCACGTTCTCGCGATGGGCGAAGACGTAAACGTTTTGGTTCTCGATACCGAAGTTTACTCCAACACCGGCGGACAAGCGTCCAAATCCACGCCTACCGGTGCTATCGCTAAGTTCGCTTCCGGCGGTAAGAGGGTTAAAAAGAAAGACCTCGGGATGATCGCTATGAGTTACGGTTACGTCTACGTCGCTCAATGCGCTATGGGCGCTAACAAGCAACAGTTCTTGAACGCTATTTGCGAAGCCGAAAGCTACGACGGACCGTCCCTTGTTATCTGCTACGCGCCTTGCATAAACCACGGTATCAATATGACTAACTCTCAAGCCGAAGAAAAGAAGGCTGTCGCCGCCGGTTATTGGCACTTGTATAGGTACAATCCTACTTTGGTCGGTACCGAAAATCCCTTCAAGTTGGATTCTAAAGATCCTACCGAAAGTTATCAAGACTTCTTGCTCGGCGAAAACCGTTATGCTTCCTTAAAGAAAGCACAACCCGAACTTGCCGAAAAACTTTTCGAAAAGGCAGAAGAAGAAAACACCGCTCGTCTTAACAAGTATAAGAATTTAGCAGGTAAGTAATTTAATATAAACGCTTTGCTTTTTTAAGCGGGCGTGAAACATAAAAAGTGCCCCTATAGGTCGATTATCGGCTTATAGGGGCACTTTTTGTAGTGTGCATCGGACATAATAATAAGTAGCGATAGATTTTTCAAAGTATAAAAAAGCGCGGTAAAAATATTTACCGCACCTCTAATAGTTGATAATTAAATAAAATAAACGTTACCTCATCGGCAAGAAAAAGTCGATTGAAGAAAAACTTACCTAACGCATTTCGCTAACGGAACGTATCATGTCGGCGATTTTTTCTTTTACGTCAGGCGATAATTTTCTGTAATCTGAAAGTAAATTGCTTTCTCCTTTAGTGATAAAAACATTTTCATCGTCTTCAGAAAAAAATTGAGATAAGGTAATTCCCATTGCTTTGCAGATTTTTTCAAGGTTGGATATCGAAGGCAGTGTCCCGCGTGAAAAAGTATTCGCAAGCGTCGATTGATTGATTTCTGATAATTCGGATAGGCGATATACGCTCAAATCACGTTCTAAGCGCAGTTCGTTTAACTTTTTTATTACGTCCATGAGTCTACCTTTGTTAATTTAGTCATATTATATCACATAAATTAATTTAAAATACACCAAAAATGAGTTGACGTTATAGTTAAATAGTGCTATAATATGCGTATCAATTCACTTAGGAGGAGTTAATTATGAGTACAACAAACAGTTCGTCCATCACGTTAGCCGCTAACGAAACGGTTATAAAAGATTGGACGTACGCAACAACAAGCGGCAGCGTAACGTCAAGCCATCATCTTCTCGTTACCGACAAAAGAATTATTTCTACAAGCGATTCTTCTTACAAGAACGGACAGGCTTCGGCAAGACAGGAAATGAAACGTTCGGACGTAGCAAGCGTAGTTTGCTCGTGCGGCAATCAAAACTTTAAACTTGCGGCGATTATTTTATTTGTTTTGGCTGCGGTTTTTGCAATTATTGCCCTTGTGGCACCTGCTACGTTTCTATTTATCTTTACCGGGATTTTTGCAATTATCGGTCTAATTTTGTTTTTAAAGAAAAAAGGTTATATGACTTTGGTTATATCGAGCCAAGCAAGAAATAATACGGTATTCGGTATTTATGCAAATGCCGGCGTTGTTTTAAAGAGTAAAAACGCAAAATTAAAAGTGAAAGTTAATAGTTCGGTTGCAAACGAAATAGTTTCGCTTATCGGTTCCTTAGTATTGGCGCAATAATTTAAAAGTCGGTCTATAGGTCGATTATCTTACACATTTTAGATAAAAGAGGATGATAATATGAGTAATAATTTTAACGTGTCGTTAGGCGCAAACGAAAACGTGCTTAACGATTGGTGTTATGCGACGACCAAAGGCGCGGTATCATCGCGTCACCAACTTATCGTTACAGATAAGCGTATTATGGCTTTGAGTACTAAAAAATATAAAAACGGCGACGCCGTAAGCTTAGCCGAAATACCGTCCGATAACGTTAGCGGCTTAAGAATGACGCACGCGTCGCAAAACTTCATTTCCAGAGCGGTAATGCTCGGATTTATGGCTTTAACTTTTTTGATGGTATTTTTACTTTCGGTCATAAAAACCGGTTCGGGATACTATGCAAGGCCCATTCTCGATTTCGGCGATAAAAGTCTGAGTTTGATATTTCTTTTAGGTGCGATTCTGGTAGGTGTTGCAGCCGTTTTGTGGGCACTTAAAGATAGTAACTCGTTAACGATTGTTGTTTCGGTTGATAACAGGGCAGTCAATGTCTTTGGTGTTTACGCAAATGCCGGCGTTGTGCTAAAAACTAAGAAAAATAGTTTGAAAGTAAAAGTTGACAAAAACGTCGCTAAAGATATTTACGATACTTTAGGCTCATTACTTTTAACCAAGTAATTATTACATATCGGTCTACTTTAAAACCCGCCTATAAGTCGTTAATCGACCTATAGGCGGGCTTTTAGTATTTTTTATGATGAAATTTTTCGTAGTTGGTTGTTTTGGAAAGTTTTTTCGGTTAGATAGTTTTTTGCGTTGTTTATGCCGTAATTTTTATGAGTTGCGATAAATTGTGTTTGGGTAGATTTCTAATAAAAAACCCCTCTATAGGTCGATTATCGGCTTGTAAAGGGGTTTTTAATATGTTTTTTGCAGTAAAGATTATTTATTTTAGTAGTTCGTCTATAAAGTAAGCGCGCGTGTCCGCGGTTTCGCCGTCAAAGCCGACGACGGTTATACGAATATATTCTTTGCGTCCCATACTAGTCGGTTCGGCTAAATAGTCCTTTATATCGAAGACTGCGTAGTCAAGGTGTTGACACGGCGTAGCCATAACGCATTTTCGGCGCCTCCAAACACTTGACATGATAACCGCACGGGAAGGCGAGCATTTAACGATTAATTTATCGTCGTCTATATAAAGTTCGTCAATTTCGGGTCCCGATGATGCGTAAAATTCACCGTCTTCAAGAGCCTTCATAATCGCTTTGTATTCGAGTTTTTCGGATTTAACCATTACAAAACCGCCGAAATGATGTTTCAGACAATGTGCGTCGTCCGCGGCGACAGGAAATACTTGTTTGCCGAGTTGCAACAAATCCGTAAGCGGTTGAACGGTGTCGCGGTATCCTTCGACAACGGAACCGGTGTTATAAATTTCGATGCCCCATAGCCCGTCCAATCCTATGTAATCTTCATAATTTTGAAGCGACCAAACGGGATGGTTAAGAGTCACTAAAAAGCCCGCTTCATTGGCTTTTTTAATGATGTCGTTAAGACCTTCCGTCGAGTACTCGGCTTCATAGTCGCACTTTTTCATTTCTTCCGTGATGTGATTTAGGGCATTGCCCCAAACGGTTTTCGGATTTAAAACGGGACAGTTTAGGTTTTTCGGGTCTTTAGCGAAAAAGTTCATGTGCGCCGTTTTTTTGTGATGGTATTTTTCCGAGATTGTCGGGCAATCAACGGATTTTTCAAACGAAGTTATAGCTAAAAAATTTTCATCGGTTAAATCTTCGTGCGACAGCAAAACTTCGTGATCGGAAAAAGCGACTATCGAATACCCCGCAGCCATATACGCGGCTTTTACTTCTTCGGGCGTTTCTTTGCCGTCCGAAATCGTTGTGTGCATATGTAGATTTGCCTTGTAAAACTTTCCTTTTTCGGAAATAAGGTAGCGTTTCATTATTTTCCTCGTAAGATTTTTATTTTTGTAATTATAGCATTATTCTTAGATCTTTGCAATCGAATTACGCTTTGGCAAAAACTTTTATCGGGTTTTAATTAATGATATTTTTCCGTCGTTATTATTCAAACACGGATATCGCGAGCGGAAAACCTATGTTTACATATGAAAAAATGCCGCACAAAAATAGTGCGGCGGTTTACCGTTACGCAAAAAATGAACTTCTATCGTTTTTTTAACGCTAAAATCTGTTAGCGGTTAACAAAAAACTATACTTCTTTTTGGAAAACGAAAGCGTAATAAACGTCGTTCTTTGTCTTTAATCCGCCTTGTTTTACGGTAACGTTTACGGGGGCTATGGTAACAAGTTCCCAACCGTCGGCGTTTTCTTGATTGATAACGTCAAAGTAAGCGGTGATTTTGTCTTGTACCGAATCCTTGGGATTGATTACCAACGTACCGATGTAGGGGACGACTTTATAAGTTTTCATGAAAAACCCTCCTTAAAAGTGAAAGTATCGATTTCTTTATCTATTTTAGCACATATTTTTTATTTTGAAAAGCACTATTCAATAATTTTTTAACTTTTTTTATATTTTACTCGTCAAATATTTACTTTCAATTGACAAACTTGTTTTTATATTGTACAATTTATAGGCTCAAAGTCAAGTTGGTCGCAAAGTTTTAACCGCTTTTTTGTAAGTTTTTGCTTTTAATGCGCCCTTTTGCCGTAAACGTACGTTTTACGTCTAATTTTATATGTCTCTATAGTTAAACGGATATAATAAGCCCCTCCTAAGGGCTAGTTAGAGGTTCGATTCCTCTTAGGGACGCCATAGACCACAAGATGTTGTGGTCTTTTTCTTTTTTTAATACTATATATTGTGTTAGACTTTGGAAAAAAATACTGTTTTCTCTTATACTTCATTTATACTTCTTCCGATTCCGATTTTCCCTTTTGTTTACTGGGCTTTTTGCGTTTTCGTCGAACGATTTTATACTCGGTTTTCTCGAAAAATTCCGCTATTACGGGCGCGATTTGGTCATAATTGATTATCCAACGATTTCCGTGATGATATGCGAACACTCTTTTATCCTTAATGCAACGTTCTATTGTGTGTTTATCAATCATTTGCCCTGAGCGTTTGTGCGTGTTATTCCATATTCTAACGCATTGCTTTATTTCGTTGATTCGTTTTTAATCGGGCAAGCCAAACGCTACAATATTAAAGGCAAGAAATATATCAATACTCCGTCAAAATATTACTTTACCGACATCGGCTTGAGAAACGCCCGTTTGAATTTCCGTCAATCGGAAGAAACTCACGCTATGGAAAATATCGTATACAACGAGCTTAAAATTCGCGGTTTTAACGTTGACGTAGGCATTGTTGACTATTACTCATCCGATGACAATCAAAAAAGCATATTAAAGCAAGCCGAAGTCGATTTTGTTTGCAATATGTCCGACAAACGCTATTATATTCAAGTCGCACTCTCGCTTCCGTCGCAAGAAAAATTAGAACAAGAACAAAATTCCTTGATACGCATTACCGATTCGTTTAAGAAAATCATTA
>CAYNYV010000077.1:0-5885 GCA_964401515.1 uncultured Christensenella sp. | reverse complement strand
CCCTTTGCAACGCAAACCATTTTTTCAACTTCGTTTGAATATTGCATAAAAAGTTTGTCCTCCTATTTAAGTACGCTTCAAGTATAACACATCGAAAAATTTTTTACAACGCTTTTTATCGTTTTGCCGAAAAATATTTGCTTTAAATGTCATTTTTAGCGTCTTTTTTACCGCTGTTTGCTATTTTTTATCTTTGCTTTTGCAAGACATACCTTTGCGAACCGTAATCTTCTCGATAAAAAACGCCAACAAAGCGTCGCATTGTCTTTTACGGAAAACCTTTTTTGAAACCGTCGATACAACGCCTGACAATGAATTTTTCAATCGCAAACAGAACTTTTTAACGGCGCTTTAAATTTCATTTTATAAGTCCGTCGAACGTTTTAGAAAAGTCCGAACGGCTGACCGACTTAAACTTAAAATTTTCGTAAAAATTTTTCATATTTTCAACGACTGTTTGTTGTCCTACGACTTTTTCGTATTTAAGCGCCGCAAGTAGAGGTAAATCTTCCGCCGCGGCAAAAAACTCCTCGCAACTTAAATACTCGTCAACGTTCTTTTTGACGGGAAAACTTTGCAAAAACGCTTTATCGTCGTTAAAGCATGTTCGCAAATTGTTTTCCGCTTGCTTTTCGACGTCCGAGCAAGAAACCCCGTATTCGGGATGATTTTGAAAAAACAAATACGAAGAATATTCCCTTAAGGCACCGAAAAGAGAGTAATCTGCCCTTTGATTTCCGCCGACGACGCATCCCCACCATTGCGCCGCGACAGAAGAAGCGAGTCGCCTATACCCGTCGATTGACGAAATCTTTTCGGGCGTAACGATTAAGTTTTGAAAAATTTTAAAATCGTCACAATCGCTGTTTTGACAAACGGAAAAAGTTTCGTAAGGATAAGTGCCGAATAAATTTCGGTAAAAGTCAAGACATTTTACTACGAAATCAAGCGTATCGTTACCGCCGTCGTTCTGATAAAAATAGTTAATAACCGACTTATTGCTCCACTTTTTTATATTTACGTTGTAATTTTCGGAAAGATAAAAGGAAAAACAGCGGACGTTTTTTTCGCTATAACGGTAAATCGTTCTGTCGTAAGCAACGTCGCAAGATGCGGCTTTACCGCTTGCCGCAACGGTGCAAGTTGCGGGGACGGTAAGTTTGACGGAATAATCCGCCGCATCCGACGTTAAAGGCGTATAAAAACAATTGGGCTTATCCGCGATAAAATCGCCGTCGTATATCGCCGCTACGGGAATAACGTAGCCGAGGTCGACAGCTTCTTTATTCTTCGCCGAATTTTCAAGACTTTCAAGCGTTATCGTGTACTTTATACCGATTGTAAGGCTTTTTTGTTTTATCTGCTTAGGTATATCTACCTTTAAGGCGTACTTGTTACCGTTATAATAGGTTGTTTTTACGCTTTCGTTAAAAACCGTTACGTCAATTACGTTAAAACCGCTCAGATCGGTTTTTTCATTGCTTATTTTTTCGCCGTTATGATATTTTTTAGGGTTTAAATTAAAAACCACACTCTTTTGTTTTTTGCTTTTTAAACGATAATTTACTTGCAAATCTACGGCTATAAGCCCGTTATCGTAATATTCCGCAGTAATATCGTAACTGTCGTTAATTAGTTTTTCATCGTCCTTACACGCCGCGAGGGTGGTCGCCGCAATCAAAACGATACACATAAAAAACGTTGTTTTTATAAACTTCATAAAGAAAAGCGCCCCTACCGATTTTATTCCGAATAAGGACGTTATAGAATTGTTTTTATTTAATTTCTATTTTTCTTCGACGGTAAGATACTTAAGGGGCGAAATAGTTTTTTCGTTTTCGATTACTTCGAAATGCAAATGCGCGCCGTCGTTTTTTTCTCGTTTATTGTTTGTGGAAATCGTACCCAAAACGTCGCCTTGATTTACAGACTGTCCGACTTTTAAACTTTCAAGCGGTTCGACCGAATTATATATTGTAAAAAGCCCTCCGCCGTGATCTACTTTTATTGTCGTGCCCGTAAGATAGTTGGTAGTTATTTCCTTAACCGTGCCTTTATACGCCGCGACGACGTTTGCGTTTTCCGCGCCCGTAAAGTCCATACCGAGATGTCCCGTATACACGCCGAGCGTTGAAGAAAACACTACCGAGTTTTCGGTGAATTCCTTTATAACCGAACCGCCTTTCACGGGCATTATAAAGGAAATTACTTCCACGACAGGTTTTTCGTCTTCCTTATCGTCGGGCTTGTCATCTGGTTTTTTGTCGTTTCCGTCGTCGGGTTTAGGATCGGGATTTTGCTCGCCGCCGTCGTTGCCGCTTAATTGCTCGTTTCCGCTTGTACCGTCAAGACTGTCGCTCACCTTGTTTTGGCTAATCGCTATAACCGTAACTATTCCGATTAAAAGAAGCATTACGGCTACTATGGAGTAATAAATTACCCTTTGCTTTTTTGTTGTTGCTTTTTCACTCATTATTAAAATTGACCTCCAAAAATATGTAAACTTTTTTAATACCCACCGTAAATCATCGGGCTTCCTATTGTAAAATTCTCTTCGTTTTTTACCGTCTGAATATTGACTTTTTTATCGTTAACCGACCTATAGACTGAGATTTTAGGCGTATAGTAGTACCTTACGATTAAGCCGTCGATAGTTTCCGAAAACATTAATTCGCACCCGTTTTCTTTTAAAAACTTTTCGACGTACTCTCCGTTTTTCGTATATAGACTTTGTCCGTCTATATCGTTAAAGTCGTAAAATTTTTTCATTTTATAAGTAGGAAAACTTTCCGTAATACCCGAAGACTCCCCTCCGTAAGTTACCGAATAAATTCCTTCGCCGTCGGAAAATACAGGTGCGCACAAAGGGATTAAAAAGTATCTGCTAACAATTATCGCAAACGTTATTATAAGGGTAGTTTTAAAAAATTTCATTTCTGCCGATAATACCTCTTTACTTTTTCACGGAATAAAAAATAACCCCTACCGATTACGGTATGGATTATTGCCTTGTAAAAAGCACTTTATACGGTTTTAAAAAAATTTTTTATCAATTGTCGCAAAAATTTCTATAAGGCACCGAAAAAACAATTACAAATCGCAAATTAACGTCAAAAAACCGTCGTCATAACAAAGTTTCATTATCCCGAAAGAAGTAATCGAACCGAGTTTTAAAGCAAGTCTTTCTTCGTCCAAACTGAAATTTTTTCTTTTATGCCGACCGCGATAAACGGCTTCGTATCCCTTTAAAAGTTTTTTATAAAGCGACAAATATTTAGAAACTTCTTCATCGACGTCGCCGATTAAAGAAAGCGAAACCTTTTTGCTTTCAATCTCTTTTTCGGCGTACAGTTTCAAAACGCCGTAAACGTCGGTTTGCGGGATTTTTAAAATATCCGAAAGTCTTTCGATGTCTTTGTTAACATCGGAAAATGAAAATAAAGTTTTTTCCGAAAAAGCCGCGTACGTCTTTATTGCGACCAAAAGTCCGCCTATAAGCCCGAAAACGCACTCGTATAAAGGCGAGTTCGTCATTTTGGCAAGTACGTTTCCGCACGAAAAAGCCGCTAAATCCGAATAGTTACGGCAAAGACGAAAAGCCTTCAATAAATACAATTCGGCAACGGTTATAACGGCGACCGCGTTATTATCCGTGATATACGATAGCGTTCTATATGCGCTTGCAACGGCGCCCGAAGCGTTTTCAAAATCGAATTCGACGCCGTCGATTTTCGCGCTTAACTTATACTCCAAAAACGCCAAAACCGCCGATGCGCAAAATGCGTAGCCGTCGGCTAAATCTTTGCGTTTGCACTTTTTAAACAAATCTATGTCTATTATGCATTTGCAAACTTTTTCGTCGGGATTAAAAAAACGATCGCACCCCGCTAAAAAAACGTCTGCAAAAACGAGAGAAGTAGGAACGTATATAACCTTACAGTCAAAACCGCAGATAAGTTTGCATATCGTTTTTAAAAAGTCGGTTTCGCCTACGCAAACAATAATTTTATAGTCGGAAAATACTTGGCTTAATGCAGTCGCTTCGTCGTCGCAAACGAAGGCTTCCGAAAAAGCGCCTTTCTCGTTAAGACAGTCGCGTAAAGTCTTACCCAATAAAAGATAATCCTTTTCCTTAGCGACGATAGCAGTTTTTTTCTCGGGTTTTCCTACAACGCCGCTTGTTGTATCAACGTTTACTTCTTCGCCGCTTTTCGTATGGTTGAGTCTTTCGAAAAAGTCGGATACAACCAACGACAACTTATCTTGCGCGTTACCGACGATTATTTTATCTTGAAAGCCGCTTTCAGCGATAAGTTTGTTAATGAGTTCCATGCTTTTTAAAAAACCCCGACCTAAATAAGGTGATTTTGTAATTTTTTATATTGTATCATATCGGCAACGCATTGTCAAGCCGCAAAGATTTTTAACGAAACAATATAAGAATAATCTTCGGTATCGTAAAACGCAACCTATTAAAAACAAAATCCTCGCTATTTAAAACAATATCTATACTCTAAATAACAATACGCGTTTAGCGGAAAAGACCAACTTTATCGTTTAGTAAATATTATTTAAGATTAAACATTCTGAAATTTTTTAGTGAAAATATGAAAAATCGGGCTAAAATCCGTTGATTTTCGGCGACAATCTGTTATAATCATATGGTAGAAAAAATTGCACTTTACCGTGCTCGGAGGAATTTTATGAACAAAAGTGAATTTATAAGAAATCTCGCCGACAAACAAGGCGTTACCATTAAAGAGGCTGAAGAAAATTTTGTCGCCTTTGTCGAAACTTTAACGGAAAGTTTAAAAGCCGGCGAATACGTTCATATTTCGGGTTTTGCTACTTTTTCGGTAAAAACAAAAGAACCGCGTGAAGGCGTTAATCCCAAAACAAAAGGCAAAATCATTATTCCCGGTTGCCAATCCCCTACCGTAAAATTCAGCAAAGCATATAAGGATATGTTTAACTAAAATATTAAAAGCAGCTATGCGTAATTGCGTAACTGCTTTTTTTGATTGCACCGCTGTAAAATTTCAAGTTGCCCGACGTTTTATTAAAAATCCACGTCGTTTATACCGCCGTTTTTAGAACGGATTTTTATAAAAGAAGTAAAAGCGTCGCAAAGTTCTAAGCGGATTTGATCTGTAAGTTCGACGGTTTTATAACTTTTTATCTTGGCATACAAAACTTTTAACGTTGCCTTTTCAATCGGCGAAAGGTCTGCCTTTAAAAGATCTTCAAAGTATTTTTCGACCTTTCTAAAATTAATATCGTCGTCCAACCGCGGTTTTTTATAGCATAGTTTTTCCGTTTTTAATTTATATATCGGGATATTTTTATCGTCTTTGCTTGCTATACTTAAGTAATCCTTGTCGTAAAAATCATTATCGTCGCAGACATAATTATCAAAAGTTTCTTCCGCTCCGTTTTTCATATCCAAAATCACTTCTTCGACAGTGGCAAGCGCTTTTGAAAACGCAACGCAAAGTTCTTCCTTTTTTTGCACTTTTTTATTGTAATTTTTTTCCGCAAAATGATAAAAAGCCGCGTATAAGCCCGTTATCGAACAAATTACCGCTACCAGATAAATAAAAGCATAGCCCAAATTTTGAAAATATTTATTACCGTAAATACAGTCGATTACGGCAAGCGCGTAGATAGAAAGCGGAATTAAAAAATACAATATAAGTATGCCGCCGCTCACTTTCGGGTAACCGTAAACAGCCGTTTTTATGCTTACCGAAAAACTGCTTAAAGTAACCGAAACAAGACAAATAATAACACCGATCTTTATATAATCGGTATTTTTAGCAATTTGCAAAAGATAATTAAACGCCGCGTCGAATATATAAGCCATAAAATTCTCCTTAAACCGACAT
>CAYNYV010000076.1:0-6039 GCA_964401515.1 uncultured Christensenella sp. | reverse complement strand
GATTTTAATAACTTCGTCGGTAAATTCCGTCCAACCGCAGTTTTGGTGAGAGTTCGCTTGTCCGCGTCTTACCGTAAGCGTCGTGTTAAGTAAAAACACGCCTTGTTTTGCCCACGGGGTAAGGTCTGTTTTATCGCCGTTGTCTATGTTAAGGTCGTCTTTTAGTTCCTTATAAATGTTCTGCAGCGACGGCGGCATTTTCGTGCCTTGGGTAACCGAAAAACAAAGCCCGTGCGCTTCGCCCGGTTCGTGGTAAGGGTCTTGACCTAAAATAACAGCTTTGATATCCGAGTACGGCGTAAGTTTAAAGGCGTTAAATATTTGTTCCATGGGGGGATAGATTTCCCGCGTGAAATACTCTTCTTTTAAAAAATTGCGTATTTTTTTGTAGTTTTCGCCGTTTATCGTGTCTTTTAAAAGAGCGTTCCAATCGTTTCCGAAGTCAAGCATTGTTTAAAAAGTCCTTCTGTTTTTCTTAATTATATACGATTCGGTCTATTTTGTCAAAAAATAAAGGGCTAAGTTTGGGTAAAACCGACTTTATGCAATTAATTGCACGGCAAAACGGCAAAAAACCGATATTTGATTGCAAAAACAAATAATTTGTGATAAAATTAAATTTATGAATATAAACGAGTTGCTTAAAAAAGCCGAAAAACCCGCAAGATATATCGGCGGGGAATATAATTCCGGCGGAAAAGAATTTAAAAAATACAATTACTGTTTGTGTTTCCCCGACGTTTACGAGGTCGCAATGTCTAATTTAGGCATAAGGATCGTCGAAGACGTAATGGCTTCCGTCGACGGTGTTTTCGTCGATCGCTGTTTTGCACCGTGGAATGATTTCGGTAAACTTTTAAAAGAAAACAATATGCCGCTTTACGGGCTTAATTCCAAAAGACCGCTTAAAGATTTCGACGCCATCGGGTTTTCGATGGGCTTCGAACTTTGCTATACGACGGTTTTGTATATGCTCGATTTGGCGGGTATTCCGCTTCTTCGCACCGAAAGGGGGGAGGGCTATCCCGTTATAGAAGCCGGCGGACCTTGCACTTGTAACCCGGAACCCATGTCGGATTTTATCGATTTGTTTATCTTGGGCGACGGCGAAGCTATAAACGATAAACTTGCCGCGTTGCGTATGCAGTGTTCCTCTAAACAAGAATATTTGGAAAAAGCAAGTCTTTTAACGGGTGTTTACGTTCCTTCGCTGATGGATGTGAAATATGCCGATAACGGGCTTATAGAAGGGTTTTCGGGCGTAACGCACGTAAAAAAAGCCGTTGTTTCCGATTTGGATAAAGCGAAGTTCCCGAAAACGCAACCGGTCGGCAATATCGAGGTCGTTTTCGATCGGGCGATTGTGGAAGTCATGCGCGGCTGCCCGAGAGGTTGTCGTTTTTGCCAAGCGGGATATATTTACAGACCTTTAAGAATGCGCAAACCCGAAACTATTATCGCGCAAGCAAAAAGCATAGTCGATTCGACGGGCTTTGACGAACTTAGTCTTAACAGTTTGTCTACGGGCGATTACCCTTGCTTAAAACCGTTGCTTGCGGGGCTTAAAGAAGAACTTCCCGATACAAAAATCGCGCTTCCGTCGCTTAGGATTGACAGTTTCGACAGCGAATTCGTTTCCGAATCCAAGAAAAACAGCCTTACTTTCGCGCCCGAAGCGGGGACTCAAAGGCTTAGGGACGTTATTAATAAAGACGTAACCGAAGAACAAATCGAGCGTTGCGTTAAGGCGGCGTTTTCCCAAGGTTATACTTCGATAAAACTATACTTTATGATGGGGCTTCCGACCGAAACCGACGACGATTTAAAAGGAATTTGCGATATAGTTTATAAAATAAGGGAAATTTATTCCCAAAACAAGAAAGCCGCGAGAGAATTGAGAATAAGCGTAAGCGTTTCTACCTTTATACCCAAACCCTTCACGCCTTTCCAATGGGAAAGACAGATAACAAGAGAGGAGTTCGAACATAAAGTTGCCCTTTTAAAGGAAAAACTTTTCGTTAAAGGCGTTTCGTTTAGTTGGAACGATTTTGAAGTTTCACGCCTCGAAGCAGTGCTTGCAAGGGGTGACAGAAAGTTGTCGCCGGTCATTTTGTCGGCATATAAAAACGGAGCGCGTTTGGACAGTTGGTCGGAATATTTCAATGCTGAAATCTGGGATAAGGCTTTCAAGGAAAACGGCGTAAATCCCGACCTATATACCCGTTATCACGAGTTTTCCGAAGTTTTGCCGTGGGATTTTATCGACGTTTACGTTAACAAAAGTTACTTAAAACGCGAAGCCGAAAGGGCGTATGACGAGAAAGTTACGGGTAACTGTTTCCAAGGCTGCAAGGGTTGCGGCGTGCAAAAGGATTTTAAGTGTCAATTATGTTAGTTTTCAGATATTCTAAACTTGACGGGGCGGAATTTATTTCGCATCTCGATACCCTTCGTCATTTGCAAAAGATAATCATCAGGGCAAAAATCCCCGTGGAATATTCTAAGGGATACAATCCGCATATGCTTATTTATTTGTCGGCGCCTTTGGGCGTAGGTATAAAAAGCATGGCGGAATATTGCGCCGTCGAAACCAACGCGGACGCAGAAGATTTTTTAACTAAATTTAATAAGTTCGCACCGAGCGGTTTTAGGTGCTTAACTAGTTTTACCACCGAAAAAAAGGTGAATTTGCAAGCCCAAATGAATAGCGCCGAGTATTTAATAGAAGGCGTTAAAGATTTCGATATTCAGTCCGTACTTAATAAAACGGAATTTTCGGTAACGGATAAACGTGGTGAAGTAAAAGACGTTCGTGATAGGATTTTAGACTTAAAAAAGACGGATAACGGGCTTATAGCCACACTTTCTTTCGGAAACAGTACTCTTAGACCCGACGTTTTCGGGGAAAAATTAATAGAACTTTTCGGCGGAGATAGTTTAGACGTTACAAAACTTAATGCCTTTATCGACGGCAAAAAAGTGGAGGCGGCTTTTTAATGAGGCGGATTTTTATCGACAGTCATGCGGGCAACATAGTTGCAGCCCTTGCGGAAGACAAAAAATTATTGGAATACCAAACGGAAAAAATCAACGGAAAAGTTATCGTCGGTAGCGTTTTTAAAGGGAAGGTCGAAAACGTTCTTCCCGGAATGCAAGGCGCGTTCGTTAATATAGGTCTTGAAAAAAACGGTTACCTTTATACGGGCGAGTCTCTTGTTAGTAAAGCTCAACTCGAAGAAGCTGTAAAACTTCCTACACAACTAAATGTAAAAGAAGGCGATGAAGTTATCGTTCAAGTCGTAAAGGACGCAACGGGCACCAAGGGAGCACGCCTTACCACCCACCTTTCCTTTGCCGGCAGAAATTTGGTCTATATGCCCGAATACGATTTTACTATGGTTTCACGGCGTATCGAAGACGAAAATTTGCGTGCCGCTTTGTTCGAAATAGGCGAAAAAATAAAGCCCGAAAAAGGCGGGCTTATTATGAGAACGGTTGCTAAACTCGAAAACGAAAGTTATTTTTTGGAAGAAAGAAAATATCTTGAAAACGTTTATGCGGATATTTTGAAGAAAAGCGAAGAATTTTCCGCCCCCGCACTTTTATACGAGGACGGCAACTTGGCAAAAAGAATGCTTCGCGACGTTTACACGCCCGAAGTCGATGAAATTATAGTTTCGGATTATTCGCTTTATTTAGACGTAATGGACGTTGCCGTCACAAGGGGCGGAACCATTACCGACAAGGTAAAATATTACGACAAAAAACGTGATTTGTTCACCGATTACGAACTAAACAGCGAAGTTGACGGTATGCTAAGGAATAAAGTCAACCTTGAAAGCGGCGCCTATATTATCATCGACAAAACGGAAGCGCTTACCGTAATAGACGTCAACACGGGTAAATATATAGGCGACGACAGTCTTGAAAAGACGGTTTTCGAAACCAATCTTATGGCAAGCGACGAAATCGCAAGGCAACTAAGGCTTCGCAACATCGGCGGAATCGTTATTATAGATTTCATCGATATGGAAGATGAAAACCATCGTGCCGCGGTTGTAAACAGGTTGGAAACGGCTTTAAAAAACGACCGTTCTCGTTGCAACGTCGTCGGAATGACCGGTTTGGGGCTTGTTGAACTTACTCGCAAAAAAACGCGTAAGGAAAGTTATTCGTCGCTCGTTAAAAGCTGTCCCTATTGTAAGGGCGAAGGCGTTATCTTCAGCAACGACTATATAGTGACAAAAATACGGTGCGCGCTTCTCGACGTGTTTTCCGAAGATTATTCTTGCGCAATAGTCGATTTAAACGGCGATATTTGCGAATATATCTTTAAAACGGGCGCACTTTCTAAAGACGCCACTAAGATATGGCGCGATAAAAGGATTTATCTTGTGCCGCACAAAACCTATCATCAGGAATATTTTTCGGTGCGCGGCGATAACCGTAAGGTTTTGGATATTTCGGACAAAGCAAGGCTTTTGTATTGACGGCTGCGTTTGTTTGAAAAATCTTTGCTAAAAAATAAAAAACGTTACGATTTAAGCAGTAAAAATAAAAAATGGAAAAATAAAAAAAGGATATCTTACCGAATTTTTAAAATCGTTCGGTATACATATAAAAAAAATTTTAAACGGGAGTAGATTATGAAAGTTATTATTACCGAAAATTACGAACAAATGAGTTCGGAAGCCGCAAAGGTCTTTATCGAACTTCTCAAAACAAAACCCGAATGCGTTCTCGGACTTGCAACGGGTTCTACGCCGATAGGGTTGTATAAAAACCTCGTTGCGGCGTACGAAAGAGGAGAGATATCTTTCAAGGACGTTACGACGGCAAACCTTGACGAATACGTAGGTCTGACGAAAGATCATGACCAAAGTTACGCTTACTTTATGCGCGACAATCTTTTTGATCACGTTGATATTAAGTCGGAAAATTTAAATATTCCCGACGGTTCTCAAAAAGACCTTGAAAAAGAATGCGCGCGTTACAGCGAATTTTTGAAGAACAATCCGCAGGATTTACAAGTTTTGGGTATCGGCAGTAACGGGCATATAGGTTTTAACGAACCCGGAACGCCTTTTACAAGCACTACGCACGTCGTCAATCTTACCGAAAGCACCATTAAGGACAATTCGCGTTTGTTTAGCGACGTAAGCGAAGTTCCCACTCAAGCGGTTACTATGGGAATATCCGAGATTATGAAGTCTAAAGCAATCGTTTTGATGGCAAGCGGCGAAAACAAAGCAAACGCCGTTTACAACACGGTTAAGGGAAACGTTACCGAATCTTGCCCCGCAAGCATTTTACAAAACCACCCCAACTGCATTTTAATTGCAGACAAGGCGGCTGCTAAACTTCTTTAATTAACAAACAAAAATGTCGAAAGTCGGGCTATAGGTCGATTTTCGGCGTTTTTTTGTTTTCCTTTCGCTAATTTATGTTGGTTTTTCGTTTTTGTACTGTCTTTTTATCCGAACTTAGACTATTATTGCGAGTAAAAACGTAATTACAACGAAGTGTATAGTCTTTAGATAAGCGCTTTGTGAAAATTGAATAAAATTTACTTTCAAGTATTGACAACGATAAAATTATAGTGTATAATATAAATGATTGCATCGCATTTGAGGAAAACCGATTTATGTTTCGGCCAAAAGAGTGCGGCAAAGGAGATTTTATTTTATGGCAACTGTAACACTTAAGCACGTTTACAAGGTTTACCCTAACGCGACCAAGAAAAACGAACCCGTTAAACCCGCCGTATCCGATTTCTGTATGGAGATTCAGGATAAGGAATTTATCGTTTTCGTCGGTCCTTCCGGCTGCGGTAAGTCGACTACGCTTCGTATGATAGCGGGGCTCGAAGAAATCACCGACGGTGAAATTTACATCGACGATACCTTGGTAAACAACGTCGAACCTAAAGACAGGGATATTGCAATGGTTTTCCAAAACTACGCTTTGTATCCTCATATGACGGTTTACGACAACATGGCGTTCGGTCTTAAACTTCGCCGCATCGACGACGTTAAGCGC
>CAYNYV010000075.1:0-6096 GCA_964401515.1 uncultured Christensenella sp. | reverse complement strand
ACTACGACCTTATCGAATAATGGTTTGATCTTCATTTTTGAGTAATCCTCCCAATTAAAATTGATTTTTAGCACTCTTTTTGGTAGATTGCTAATTCTAATTATAGTCGCTTTACAAAATTTGTCAACGGTTTTATGACGGTTAAATGAAAATAATGGTAATAATTTTGTCGAACGGGTAAAAATATTGCTTATCGGGCGTTTTTTGTTTGGTTTGGCAATATTTTTTCATTACCTAATTAAAATATTTGTTTTAATCCTTGCAAAATGTCTTCAATTGTGTTATATTAATGTCGAAATTTGCAATTGCAGGTATATTATGGATAAATGGGATAAAAGATTTATTGAAATGGCAAAAGTCGTAGGCGGCTGGTCGAGCTGTTATCAGGAAAACCGCCAAGTCGGCGCGGTAATCGTTCGTGAAAAACGTATTTTGACTACGGGTTACAACGGCGCGCCGTCGGGTATAAAAAGTTGTAAGGAAAAGGAAAGGTGCTTAAGGCGCGAATTAAACGTGGAAAGCGGTACCCGTCACGAACTTTGTTACGCCGTACACGCCGAACAAAACGCCATTTGTCAAGCGGCTAAACTCGGTATTTCGTTAGAAGGCGCAACCCTTTATTGCACCCACCAACCTTGCGTTATTTGTTGTAAACTTATCATAAACGCAGGTATTAAAAAAGTCATTTACAGCGAGGGTTATCCCGACGAATTTTCTATGGAAATTTTCAAGGAAGCCGGCGTTGAAGTTATTAAATATCAAAGTGAGGTTTAAAAAATGAATCCTATAGTTACTATTAATATGAAAGGCGGCGACGTAATTAAGTTGGAACTTTACCCCGAAATCGCCCCGAACACCGTTAACAACTTTATTTCGTTAGTCGATAAAGGTTACTATAACGGCGTAATTTTCCACCGCGTTATAGAAGGCTTTATGATACAGGGCGGCGCTCCCAAGGGTGTAGGCACGGGCGGTCCCGGGTATACCATAAAAGGAGAGTTTACCAAAAACGGATTTAAAAACAATTTGAAACACGCGCGCGGGGTAATTTCTATGGCAAGGACTATGATGCCTAACTCCGCGGGTTCGCAGTTTTTTATAATGCATAAAAATTCTCCTCATCTCGACGGGCAGTACGCCGCTTTCGGTAAAGTTATCGAGGGTATAGAGGTTGTCGATAAAATCGCTTCCGTCGAAACCGATTATTCGGATAAACCCGTCGTGCCGCAAGTTATGGAAACGGTTACCGTCGAAACTTTCGGCGTATCTTATCCCGAACCCGAAAAATACTGAGATGGGCTTAAAATCTTGTAAGTGGCTTTTTTTCGATTTGGGTTCGACGCTTATCGACGAAACCGAGGCTTATAGACTAAGGGTTACCGAATGTATCCAAGGTTCGACGGTTACTTTCGAAGAATTCGACCGTTACCGCAAAAAGTTCGCGCACGATAATATGACTTGCGGCGATCAAGACGCCGCCGAATATTTCGGGCTTACGTTAAAGCCTTGGCGTAACGACGTAGAGTATCCTTACCATGAAGCCGAAACAATTTTAAAAACTTTGCGGCAAAGGGGATATAAACTTTCGGTAATTGCAAATCAAGCCGAAGGCACTGTTAAAAGATTGAAAAAATGGAACCTCTATGATTATTTCGAATTCGTTCTCGCATCATACGAGGAAGGCGTATCGAAGCCCGATAAAGAGATTTTTTTAAGGGCTTTAAAAAGGGCGGACGCCGAGCCGAGCGATTGCGTAATGATAGGCGACAGGGTCGATAACGACGTAAAGCCCGCTAAAGAATTAGGCTTAAAAACGGTGCTTGTTAAGCACGGCGTCGTCGCACCGTATCAAAATCCCCAAGCGCCCGAATACAAACCCGATATTACCGTAAAAGGTTTAAACGAACTTCTCGAAATTTTTCTATAAGTTTACATAAAGTCGTTTGCGTAAAGCAAGTACCGATAGTGTTTAGCAAAATTACGATGTTCGTAAAAATATTTAAAATGTGCGATAAAATGCGCTATTTTAAATGTTTTTACATTAGCGGCGTAACAAAATATAATTTAATTTACGTATACTTAACTATGATTGCAGATTTTCATAACGACTACTTCATGAGCGATAAAAGGCTCGAAATTCTTCGTGATTACGATAGTGGTAACAACAAAATCGTCGGCGCGATTTTCCGCCACGGCAAAGATTACGTTTACGCAAAAAGCATTCTTAGTGCTTTTTTAAAAGCCGAGCATAAGAACTTGTTTTTCGCTTTCGAAGATTTTTCTTACGACGAGGATTTAAACAATCTCGTGCACGGGCTGTTGGATTATAATCCCGTCTACGTAGGGCTTACTTGGAACGGCGAAAACAATCTTGCTTACGGTGCATGGACTAACGGCGGCAAGATAAAGCCGCGCGGTAAAGCAGTTATAAAAGAACTTAACAAACGTAAAATTTATCTCGACGTCGCCCATTTATCCGAAGCGAGTTTTTACGACGCTTTAAATTTTACCGACAATATTTTATGTTCGCATACTTGTTTTTACGACGTAAACCCGCATGCACGCAACTTAAAAAAAGATCAGATTAAAGAAATAATTTCCTTAAACGGGCTTGTGGGGCTTACCTTTTGCCGCAGTTTTATAACCGACAAAAAGCCTGCCTACGCCCAAGACGTTTTTAAACATATAGATTATTTCGCGTCGAATTTCGGCGTAAACAATCTTGCGCTCGGCACCGATTTTTACGGTTGCGAAGATTTCCCAAAAGGTTTTTCCGATTACTCTTTTGAATCGTTGCTTAAAGACTGCTTGCTGTCAAACGGCTATCGTCAAACAGACGTCGACAAAATTTTGTTTACCAATTTAAGTAACTTTCTTGACAAAACGCGAGAAAATTCGTAAAGCGTTTTTTGAAATCATCTAAAGTATAAATAACTTTTAAAAGAGTTACCTGTTTGCAAAAACATTCATATAGCTTGAAAAAATATCAACATACAATTTAACGAGGCATTTTTATGGACTACATGACATTATACAAAACTTGGCTACAAGACGACAGATTATCCCAAGAAGATAAAAACGAACTTCTTTCATTAAAAAACGACGATAAGGAAATTCTTTACCGTTTCGGTGCGGGACTTAAGTTCGGCACTGCGGGTATGCGCGGATTTATCGGGACGGGGACTAATATGATGAACGTTTACACGGTAAAGCGCGCGACGAAAGGGCTTAGCGATTATATCGAGGAACTAGGCGAACAAAAAAGAGGCGTTGCTATATCTTACGATACAAGGCGCAAATCGCGTGAATTCGCGTATGCTTCCGCCGGCGTTTTAGCGAAAAACGGCATAAAAGTTTATCTTTACAAAAAGCCGCGTCCCGTACCGATGCTGAGTTTCGCCGTAAGAAAATTAGGCTGTATTGCGGGGATTATGATTACCGCAAGTCACAACCCCAAGGAATACAACGGTTATAAAGTTTACGGTGCGGACGGTGCGCAGATGTCGCCCGAAGCAACCAAAACTGTCGTAAGTTATATGAACGAAATTACCGATTATCTTTCCGTCGACGCGGTAAATTTTACCGCTTCGGATGATGAAAAGACTTTTAGCGATAACGGCGTAACGCTAATCGGCGCCGACTTCGAAAAAACATATTACGACGAAATAGTAAAACTCGGTTTATCGTCGGAAGCCGTTAAAAAGGAAGGCGGAAACATCAAACTCGTGTATACGCCCGTCCACGGCACGGGCTACGAACCCGTTACCACCGTTTTAAAGGCGATGGGTATAAACGCTTCGGTCGTTAAAGAACAAACTAACCCCGATACAGAATTTTCGACAGTGGAAGTCCCCAATCCTGAATGTAAGGAAACTCTGTCGCTCGGCATAAACTTGGCGAACGAACTCGGTGCCGACGTAGTTTTCGGCACAGATCCCGATTGCGACAGGTTAGGCGTGGCGCTCCGCGACAAAAAAGGCGATTTCGTCGCATTGTCGGGTAACCAAGTCGGCGTTTTAATGCTTAATTACATTTTAACAAGGCTAAAAGAGGACGGAAAGTTAAAAGAAGATTCCTTTGCGGTAAAAAGTTTCGTATCGACTGGCTTAGCGAAGTCCGTTGCCGAAAGTTTCGGCGTGGCAATTAAAGATACGCCCGTCGGTTTTAAGTTTATCGGCGAAAAGATAAAACAAGCCGAAGAAAGCGGCGTAGGCGATTTTATTTTCGGTTTCGAGGAAAGTTGCGGATACTTACGCGGAACGCACGCGCGCGACAAGGACGCCGTCGTCGCGAGTATGTTGTTTGCCGAACTCGTTTGCTATTACGCCTATAAAAAAATATCCGTTTTCGACGTTTTGGAAAACATTTACAAAAAATTCGGTTACTTTGTCGACAAAACGATAAGCATCGCCTTTAAGGGGCTTAACGCTATGAACGAAATGAACTCGGCTGTCGACAAAATGCGTAATAAGTCCGTAGATTTTATCGGAAGCGAAAAAGTCCTTGCCGTATGCGACTATTTAAGCGGCGAAAGAATCGCCGACGGAAAGGTTGAAAAGTTGGAATATTCCGACTTAAACTGTCTGTATTACGAACTCGGCGGCGACGGTTTCGTCTGCTTAAGACCGAGCGGCACCGAGCCTAAGTTAAAGATTTATTATTCGGTAAAAGCCGCTACGCGTGCGTCAGCCGACGAAAAGTTTAACGAGGTTTCTTCCGCATTTACCGATATATTTAATTCGTAATATTTTAATAGTTAATAGCCACCAAATTAAAACAACGTTTGTTTGCGTTGACTGCGAATGTAATTGTTTTTGTTATTTACAAGTTCGTTCGTTTGCGCTGTGTGTAAAAGCAATAGTTGATTTATGTCTATGGTGAAAACGACCGCTTGTTGATTTCGTTTACGAATGTTTGTTTACGTTTGTTGTAAGTTTGCTTACGTTAACTGTTAACGTAACTGTTTATATCTCTTGCGAATGTAAATGTTAACTTGTATTTTTATATTTTTAGCGAAGTTTTATTAGTAAATAAATTAATACAATCACATCATTTATAAAGGGCTTTGATTTTCCAAAGTCCTTTTTTCGTGCGATTTAGGACTTTAATTTTCTAAACTTTTCCTTTTAGCAAAGTTTCGATATGGTCGGTGAGAGGTCGTTATATAGGCTTCCCCTCGAGGGGAAGCTGTCGCGTAGCGACTGATGAGGTGTCACAAAACAGCATGCGTTATATGAATTTTTAACGGCGACATTCGTCGCTAACGCCTCATCCGTCAACGTAGTTGCCACCTCTCCTAAATGAGAGGCTATCACTCATTCTCGGTAAAAACGCAGCGTATATTTTCATCACAAAAATTTCACAATTATCGGATAAGAACTAAAAATTTATTGACAGAAATTTCCTATGGTGCTACAATAAAAATGCGAACCAAATTGAATATTTGCACGAAAAAGTATACTTACCCGTGGTAAAGTGTACCTTTTCGCGTTACATAAAAATCTTTTTCGTGAGATATTTTGTTTAAATTTGGTTCGCAGCTAAGCGAGAAAGGCACTTACAAAAGTGTCGTTAATCGTTTGGTTAGCGACATTTTTTTTACGATAAAATAATCGGCTTACGCCATTTAAATATATAAAACAAGACGGAGGAGAAAACTTATGTCTAAAAAAGCAATCAAAATTTTAGTTGTTGTTTTCATGGCGATAGTCTTATCGTCAACAGCCGCGTGCGGCGTAGGGGCAAATTTACCCGACAGCGCCGCAAACGCCACGGTTGCCGAGAATGTTGCTTCTGCCAATGAAAACACAAATCCGGAACAACTTTCATCGACAAGTGAAAACGTGACGGTTCCCGACGAGGAAACTTATAACGAGGGTGTTGTTCTTGTTAAGTATGAAGGCGAAATGACGGCTGAACTTCTTGGCGGCGTCGACGTTGAATCTGTCAAGCCTTTATATTTAGGTTCTCAATGGTATACCGTTACGCTTAACGATTCGACTAAAACGGTAGAATCCGTTAAAGCGTTGTCGCAATTAGGCAAATTTGCGGCGGTTGATTACGACTATATCATGGGCGCGGACGGCGAAGTGGAGT
>CAYNYV010000074.1:0-6140 GCA_964401515.1 uncultured Christensenella sp. | reverse complement strand
GAGTTCGTAAGATACGAAGAAGTTCCCCCGATGGCGCAAGATAAGATTATCAAAGACGCTAAGGAAAGGGCTGCAAACAACTAATCAAAGCACTGTATCGGCGCGCACATATTTATTACGTGCGCGCTTGATTTATGCCAAAAGTAACGATAACGGGCTTATAGCCCGACTTTTTGTGTGATATGATATTAACTATTTGCCCTAATCCTTGTATAGACTACACTATAGAAGTGGAAAACATCGACATAGGTAAACTTACAAGAATTGAAAACAGAATTGAAAATTTTGCGGGAAAAGCGTGCAATACCGCTATCGGTGTGGCAAGGCTCGGCGGTGCGGTTACGGCAACGGGATTTTTATTCGATAAAGGCGGGGAGGGTTTTCTAAATTATCTTGAAAGAGAAAACGTCAAGTGCCATTTCGTTTTTAACGAAGGAACGCTGCGCGTTAACATAAAAATTATCGACGCGAAATCCATGCTTACCGAACTTAACGACAGCGGTGCCGAAGTTACCCGTGAAAAACAAAAAGAACTTTTGTCACTTGTAAAAAAACTGAGCGACGACGTTAGGGTTACTGTTATTTCGGGTTCCTTACCTAAGGGCGTGGGCGCCGAATACTATTACGACCTTGTAAAATCGTCGCAAGGAAAGGTTATCGTCGACTGTGAAAAAGATAAATTAAAAGCCGCATTAAACGCAGGCGTTTATATGGTAAAGCCCAATCTTTACGAACTCGAAAGTTTTACCAAAGAAAGTTATCGTACTTATTCTGATATGCTTAAAGGCTGCTATAAATTGCTTGACGTCGGCGCCGAAAAAGTATTGCTGTCGCTCGGTACGGGCGGCGCGATTTTGACCGACGGCAGTAAAAGTTATTATTCCCGTAGCGAAAACGTTGCGGTAAATTCAACGGTCGGCGCGGGGGATTCTATGATAGCGGCGGCTGCGCTATGTACGCAAGACGGATATGACGCCGAAGAGCTTCTTCGTTCTGCCGTTGCCGCGGGGACGGCTTCCGTTATTACTCAAGGAACAAGTTTGTTTACGAAAGATAAATATCTTGAAATTTATAAAAAGATAAAAGTTTCTCCGATGACAATGATTTAAGCCGCTTTTTATAAAAGTTAAACAACATAAAAAGAACCGACAAACGATAAACGATACGAAGTATGTATCTAATCGGTCGGTTCTTTTTATGTTGTGAAATTGCCAAAAATCCGTCTATAGGTCGATTATCTGCGCTTTTAAATGAATTTTTTAATATATTCGTGGAATTCGGGAAACTTTTCGGCGGCGTTTTTGGTTGCTAAAAACATAGCCGCCGTATCGTAAGCGGCGTCGTGCGCGCGTGAAAAGGTTTCGCCGAAGTTGTTTTTAAGAAAATCCACTACTTCGAAATCGTATACGTCTAAGGCGCTACAATATTCTTCTAACTTAGGGAATTTAATGCCTTTGCCGAAAGGACGCGGTATTTTTAAAATAGGCGTAAAGTAACGCATCGTGTCAAGACTTTCTTTATAAACGAAATTCTTGAAGTTATAGGAAAATTCCGCCGTCATAAAGGAAAGGTCAAACCTAAAGTTGTGCGCGACAACTAAATCTGCGGCGGAAAAATCCTTTTCTATTTCGTCTAAGTAACAGTCGAATCTTTTTCCGCCCGACAAGGCGTGTAGTTTTTCAACGTTAATGCCGTGAACCATAGCGGCGCTCGGCTCGATATAGTCTACGTCGAAGTAAAAGTTTTTGCAAGTTGTTTTTTCGCCGTAATCTAAAACGTAGGCAAGTTGAATTACGTGCCCCGGTTTTAATCCGGTGGTTTCCGTGTCGAAATAAAGTACCATAACGATTATATTATATCATTTATTTAGTAATAAATCAACTGTTGACAAAAGGTTTTTAGTGTGCTAAAATATTATCGTAAGGGTTTTTGCAATAATAAAAATCCGTCTATAAGCCCGTTATCGGCTTTTTTAAGGGAGAATTTAATTATGACGAAAGGAAAAAAGATTTATTTAATCATCGCTTTGATAATTGCAACGATAACGGTAATCGTTCACTGTTTTGCGTCGGGTGTGTTCATAGATATCCGCATAAATCAAACAAGCGACTTGGGAAAAGGACTTTCAATCGTGCTCATCGGGATATTTTGGATGATAGGGGGAGGACTTTTAACGATGGCTTCGCTTATAACGGGCGGTATATTGTTTTCCGTTCATAAGCGTGCGGCGTTTATTTCGGTCGTAACGGTCGTTGCGGTTACGATAATAACTTTTCTATGTTGGTTATTTATCGCTCAAGGTTGGGTGTGAAAATTTACCAATTTTTCACTTAAACGACTTTGAATATTGTTATAGTCTATGATAAAATACTAAAGTAATGTGATTTTTACGTCAAGGGGCTAAGGGGAAAGAGTATGAAAAAGAAGAAAAAATGGGTTAAATTAAGGCATAAGATAATTACGGCGCTTGCGTTACCGTTTTTTTCCTTGTATGCCAAAATGAAATACGGCGTAAAAATCGATAAAACCAAGGTCGATAAAAGACAGTATTTTGTCGTATGTAACCACCAAACGCCCTTCGATCAGTTTTTTATCAGTATGCTTTTTAAGCGTTCGGTGTATTTTGTCGCGACCGAAGATTTGTATCAAAAGGGTTTTTTATCTAAACTTTTAAATTGGGCGGTAGCGCTTATTCCGATAAAAAAGAACACCACCGATTATAAGTCGGTGATGACTATGCTCCGCGTAAAAAACGAAGGCGGAACAATTGCGATATTCCCCGAAGGCAACAGAACGTATTCGGGTAAAACGGGAAACATAAAATCGACCATAGGCGGTTTGATGAAGGCTTTAAAACTTCCCGTTATGGCATTAAACGTCGTGGGCGGATTTGCTAAACAGCCAAGATTTTCAAGCCACGTGCGTAAAGGCAAAATGCAACTGAAAATAAACCGCATTATCGAGTACGACGATTACAAAGATTTGTCGGCGGAAGAATGTTACGAACTTATTAAAGACACGATTACGGTGAACGAATACGACCTTTTGGGCGACAACGTTTATCCCGACGCGCACTCTGCCGAGTTTATCGAAAGGGCAATGTACGTTTGCCCGCATTGCGGAATTAGTAAATTTATGTCGAGCGGAAATACCGTTAAATGCCAAAAATGCGGCGTTGAAATAAAATACGACGAAAAACTTAGACTTTCGTCAAACTCGGATTTTCCTTTTTCGCGCGTGTGCGATTGGTACGACTATCAAGAAGATTTTATTTCCGATTTCGATTTGTCGGATTATTTCGACAAGCCCTTATATACCGAAGTCGGCGATTTCGTTCGTACCGAAAGGTATAAAAAGCCGCTTATTTTAAAAAAAGCGGCTAAAAGTGAACTTTATGCCGACAGATACGAGATTTCGGACGGAAATGAGAAGCAAATTTTTTACTTTGAAAATCTTGCGGCGGCAACGGCTCAAGGAAAAAACGTTCTAATGTTTTACGAGAACGATAAGACTTACCAGATACGCAGTCACGAGCGTTTTAACGTCTTGATTTTCGTAAACGTTTATTATCATTATATAAATAATATTGTAGGAGGCATTTATGTTAAACCTTCTTGCGAGCGCCGAACAAGTCGGGAATTTTTGGGACTTTAGCGCGTGGGGTTTTATAAACATTCTCGCTGTAATCTTGCTCAGTTTGCTTTTGGCGAACGTTATAAAGCGTAAAGTAAAGTTTATGGAAAAATCGCTGATACCGACTTCGGTCCTCGGCGGACTTATACTTTTGATTATTTCCTTTGTGTACACGATGATTGTCGGTAAAGACGAAGCGGGTAACTATAAAAACCTTTTCGACTTGGAATTTTTCGGCGGAAACGGCTTAAAAACTTTGTATCTTGTTACTTATCACTGTTTGGCGATAGGGTTTATCGCTTCGTCGCTTAAACGCGATAACAAGGAAACTTCTACAAAGGAAAGGGCTAGGGATATATTTAACAGCGGACTACATACCGTTTCGGGATATCTTATTCAAGCCGTTTTGGGGCTCGGTATAACTATATTGTTATCCGTTACCGTTATGCCCGATTTGTTTCAAGCATCGGGATTGTTGCTTCCGTTCGGTTACGGGCAAGGCACGGGGCAAGCGCTTAATTGGGGAACCGTTTACGAAGCCGAAGGTTTTGAAGGCGGCGCGAACTTCGGGCTTACCGTTGCGGCGTTAGGATTTTTAAGCGCGAGTATAGGCGGCGTGATTTATCTTAACGTAATGAAGAAAAAGGGAAGATATAAAAACGTCGAGGCGTCGTCGAAACCTTTGTATATGAACGAAGTTATGTCCGACGACGAAGTTCCTTTAACGGAAAGCGTCGATAAAATGTCGGTGCAAGTAGCGCTCGTTCTCGGTTGTTACGTCGTAGCGAACCTTTTGATGTTTGCCTTTTCGGCGATTTTGCCGTCGATGAAGGAAACGATTTACGGTTTTAACTTTTTGTTCGGCGTGCTGATTGCCGTTTTGCTTAAATTCATTTTAAAATTTTTCAAAAAGAAAAACATCGTAAAACGCGAGTACGTAAACAACTTTTTAATGGCAAGGATTACCGGGTTTGCGTTCGACCTTATGATAGTCGCAGGGTTTGCCGCTATCGAAATTCAATTACTCGCCGAATATTGGCTCGTATTGCTCATATTGGGCGTCGTCGGCATGGTAAGCACTTATTTTTACAGCAAGTTTGTTTGCGAAAAACTTTTCCCCGATTATTGCGATGAGCAATTTTTGGCAATGTACGGTATGCTTACGGGCACGGCGTCGACGGGAATGGTTTTATTGCACGAAATCGATCCCGATTATAAAACTTACGCCGCAAGTAACCTTGTATACCAGCAACTGCCTGCCATTTGCTTCGGGTTCCCGATAATGTTGCTTGCGTCTTTAGCGCCGAAACAACCGTATCTTACTTTGATTTTGGTTGCGATTTTCCTTGTATGCATCAACGTTTTGCTTTTTAGGAAGCAAATTTTTAAAAAGCGTAAAGTTGATAAAAAGGAACAATAACGGGCTTATAGACGGACTTTTTACTTGTTTTTATAAAAACTCAATAATAAATTTATAAAAAAGCGAGGGCGAAGTAAAACGCTCTCGCTTTTATGTAAGTCAATTAATCCGAGCGTAACTTAAACGGTTACACTGTTAAAAAACGCTAATTGTTGGTATTGGGGAAAAGCGGAAGTTCAAAGAACCCGGCACAGACTTCTTGCGAATAATCTTGGCAAGGCGGTATATTGCAATAGCCGTACGACGGAATAAGTAAATCTACCGGCATAACTATTTTTAATATAAGGGTTACGCACGCCGAAACGGTGAAAAGATTTTCCGACGTATACGTGCCTTGCGTCGACACAAGCGAAACGACGCTGTTTACCGTGTAAGGTATGACGGACGGTTCGGGTACGAACATAATTACGTCTTGCGCCATGGTAACCGTCGACGTCGCTTTGCCTTCGACGTTGTTTGCGTCAAGGTATAAGACTTCGACGGGGATAGAAACGGTAACTTGAACTCTGGCGAAATTAGGTCTGTCTTGCAGTCTGTCGATTTGCGTCGAAGTTATCGTACCCGTCGTTCCTATCGACTTTGCGCTTATAAAAGTAAGGGGATAAGTTGGGTTTGTCGGCGTAAGATTGGTTAAATTAAGGGCTACGCCGTCCTCTTGCGTTTGCTTCATGCACGCGTCAAAGACCTTATTGACTTCGACGCAAACCTTTTCGCACAGTCCGTTTAACGGATTGCCCGTTATCTGGCAAGGGCATCTGTCCGAATTGAAATTTGAAAAAAATGACATTTTTTTAACTCCTTTCGTAAAGTTTATCTCACTTTAATATATGCCGAAAGGGGACTATTTGATAACGAAAAAGTTTTATATATAAACGTTTGCTTGGAAAAAGAAAAGGCTCGCCTTATAGGAGAGCTGTCGCGAATGCGACTGAGAGGTCGTAAAAGAATGAGAAAAACTCAAACTTCTTATCCCTTTTGGCACTACGTGCCACTTCCCCTTGGCACAACAAGGGGCAGCTTTCGGGAGAATGGCATGGAATGGTATCATAAAATTACAGTTGCAAAACCCTCAAAAAATGATATAATA
>CAYNYV010000073.1:0-6144 GCA_964401515.1 uncultured Christensenella sp. | reverse complement strand
GCGCGGCGCACATTTTGCAAGAAATTTTAACCGTTAAATCCGACGATATCGTCGGCAGAAGAAAAACTTACGACTCGATCGTAAACAAGGGCGACGACAATTCCGAACCGGGTATTCCCGCTTCCTTTAAAGTTTTGTTAAAGGAACTTCAATCGCTTGCGCTCGATATGAAGGTTTTGACCGAAACGGGCGAAGAAATTTCCCTTAAAGAACTCGAAGACGACGAAGTTGACGAAAGAATGCTTGTTGCCGAAAGAGAAAAGACGGAAAGCATCGATCTCGACCTTAACGAAGACGTTTCTCTTGACGACGAAGAAGACAACGACGATCTTTTCGACGAAGAATTCGGCATCGACGAACACGACCTTGAAAACTTCTCGAGCGACGATCTTTTGGATGACGATTACGGCGACCTTGACAATCTCGACAATCTCGACCTTTTGGACGACGATTTCGACGATGACGATATCAACTAACCGGGAGGTAATAACATATGTTTGAACTTAACAATTTCGACGCCATACAGATAGGCGTTGCCTCTCCTGAAAAAATCAGAGGTTGGTCTTACGGTGAAGTTACGAAACCGGAAACCATAAACTACCGCACGCAAAAACCCGAAAAAGACGGACTTTTTTGCGAAAAAATCTTCGGACCTACGAAGGACTGGGAATGTCACTGCGGTAAATATAAAAGAATACGTTATAAGGGCGTTATCTGCGACAAATGCGGCGTAGAAGTTACCCGTTCCAAGGTAAGACGCGAGCGTATGGGGCATATCGAACTTGCCGCGCCCGTTTCCCACATTTGGTATTTTAGGGGCGTTCCTTCTCGTATCGGCTTAGTACTCGATATGAGTCCTAAGAACTTAGAGCAAGTTTTGTATTTCGCTTGTTTCGTAGTATTGGATCCGGGTTCCACAGACTTTACTTACAAACAAGTTATCAACGATAAGGAAAGGGACGAAGCCATCGAAAAATTCGGCTACGGTTCTTTCAAAGCGGGTATGGGCGCCGAAGCCATTAAGGAACTTTTAATGGCCGTCGACCTTGATAAGGAAGTTGCCGACGTAAGAAACATCATCGCCAATAGTCCTTCAGGACAAAAACGCATCAAAGCGGTAAAAAGACTCGATATCTTAGAGGCTTTCAGAAGAAGCGGTAACCGTCCCGAATGGATGATTTTGGACGTTATCCCCGTAATTCCGCCCGAACTTCGTCCTATGGTTCCGTTAGAAGGCGGCAGATTTGCGACGAGCGACCTTAACGATTTATACAGAAGAGTCATAAACCGTAATAACAGACTTCGCAAACTTATGGAATTGGGCGCGCCCGATATCATCATAAGAAACGAAAAGAGAATGTTGCAAGAAGCCGTTGACGCCTTAATCGACAACGGTAGACGCGGCAAAGCCGTTTCGGGTGCCGGTAACCGCGACCTTAAATCGCTTTCAGGTATGCTCAAAGGTAAACAAGGTCGTTTCAGACAAAACCTTTTGGGTAAACGTGTCGACTATTCCGGTCGTTCGGTTATCGTCGTAGGCCCCGAACTTAAATTGTATCAGTGCGGTTTGCCTAAAGAAATGGCAATCGAACTTTTCAAACCTTTCGTAATGAAAAAATTGGTTGAAAACAACCAATGCCACAATATAAAGAGCGCTAAACGTACGGTTGAAAGAATGAAACCTTGCGTTTGGGAAATTTTGGAAAACGTCATTAAGGATCACCCCGTTTTGTTAAACCGTGCTCCTACGTTGCACCGTCTTTCCATTCAGGCTTTCGAACCCGTCTTGATAGAGGGTAGGGCTATTAAACTTCACCCGCTTGTATGCGGCGCTTTCAACGCCGACTTCGACGGTGACCAAATGTCCGTACACGTTCCTTTGTCGATAGAAGCGCAAGCCGAAGCAAGGTTTTTAATGCTTTCTTCCAACAACATTTTGAAACTTGCCGACGGTAAGCCCGTTATGTCGCCTACTCAAGACATGGTTTTAGGTTGTTATTACTTAACGATCGTAAGGCGCGAACACGGCAAAAAATACGACGCTAAATACAACGTATGCGAAGACGGCGAACTTTATAACGCCGGTATCTATACCGAAGACGAAGCCGTTATGGCTTATCAAGCGAAACAACTTCATCTTCAAGACGAAATTATGGTCCGTCGTACGGTAACTACGCCCGACGGTCAAGTCGTTAGCAAAAAGTTCTTAACGACCACGGGTAGACTTATCTTTAACCGCGCTATTCCTCAAAACATCGGACTTGTCGCGAGAAATCTTCCCGAAGATTATTGTGATTTAGAAGTAAATTACCTTGTTAAGAAAGGCGATTTGAAGAAGATCGTTAACGCTTGCTTTAAGGCGGGCGGTTCTTCCATGGCGGCGGAAGCGCTTGACAGCATTAAGGCGCTCGGTTACAAATATTCGACTATCGCGGGGCTTACCACCAGCGTATTCGATATGCGTATTCCCGAAAAGAAAGCCGAAATTTTGGAAAACGCCGAAAAAGAAGTTTTGCGCGTAGATAAATTGCACGCAAGAGGTTTGTTAACCGAAAACGAAAGATATAAAAAGGTCGTCGACGTCTGGACGGAGGCGACCAACGAAGTTTCCGATCAGATTTCCAACAATACCGAAAGATTCAATCCTATCACCATGATGGTAGATTCGGGCGCGCGTGGTTCCAAGGACCAAATTAAGCAACTTGTAGGTATGCGTGGTCTTATGACTAACCCGAACGGTAAAATCATCGAAATCCCCGTTAAATCTTGCTTTAGAGAAGGCCTTTCCGTTTTGGAATACTTCATTTCGTCCCACGGCGGCAGAAAAGGTTTGGCGGATACGGCGTTAAAGACGGCGGACTCCGGTTACCTTACAAGACGTCTCGTCGACGTTTCGCACAACGTAATCATTCGTGAGGAAGACTGTTTCGAAGGCACGGGCGAAAAACCCAAGGGCGTTTGGATTTCCAACATTATGGGATTCGAAGGTAACAAGGAAAAAGTTATCGAATCTTTGGAAGACAGAATTATCGGCCGTTACACGATTGACGACGTTTGCTATCCCGAAGGACACGAAAAAGCGGGCGAAGTTATCGTAAAAGGCGATACGATGATTTCCGAAGAACAAGCTAAGGAAATCACTAAAGCCGGTATCGATAAAGTTTTAATAAGAAGCACCTTTACTTGTCGCTCGAGAAACGGCGTTTGCGCGAAGTGTTACGGTAAAAACATGAGTAACAACCTTCCCGTTAACATCGGCGAAGCGGTCGGCGTTATCGCGGCTCAATCTATAGGCGAGCCGGGTACTCAACTTACGATGAGAACCTTCCACACCGGCGGTATCGCATCAACCGAAGACATCACGCAAGGTTTACCGAGAATCGAAGAATTATTCGAAGCGCGTCGTCCTAAGGGGCAAGCGGTCGTTTGCGAAAACAGCGGCGTTGTTTCCGTTGAAGAAAAAGACGGTCTTCGTCACGTTATCGTAAAAGGCGACGGCAGCGGTAAAGACGCTATTAAAGACTATCCTATTCCGTTCTCTTCCGATCTTAAAGTTAAGACGGGCGATTACGTAGAGCCCGGTAAGGTTTTGACTTCCGGTTCGGTATATCCCCAAGATATTTTAAGAACGCAAGGCGTAAAGGGCGTTCAGGATTACATTTTGCGTGAAGTTTTGTCCGTTTACCGCGCGCAAGGCGTTGATATCAACGACAAACACGTTGAAATCATCGTTCGTCAGATGATGAGAAAGGTTCGCGTAGAAAACTGCGGCGATACCAATCTTTTACCGGGCGAATCTGTAGACATTATTCGTTTCGAAGACGAAAACGCAAAGGCTATGGAAAAGGGTTTAAGACCCGCAACGGCGAAGAGAACTTTGCTCGGTATTACGAAAGCCGCGCTCGCAACCGAAAGTTTCTTGTCGGCTGCGTCCTTCCAAGAAACCGCAAAAGTTTTAACCGAAGCGGCAATCAAGAACAAAGTCGATCCGCTTATCGGTCTTAAGGAAAACGTCATTATAGGTAAACTTATTCCCGCCGGTACGGGCGTTAAGGATTATAAGATTTTAAATCCTCAAATCAACAGCACCGCTGACGAAGTTTAATTTGACTAAATAATTTCCCTGAGCGGTAAAATTTTGCCGCTCGGGGGTAAATCTTTGATTTTAAGCCAAAAAATATGTGCCTAAAATATAAATATCGGGTGTATATCTGCATAAAAACCGTGAATTCGTTTGACTATTAAGTTAAAAAATGATAAAATTTACGGGCAGGTCGAAAGATTTATTGAAATTTTTCGATTTTGACTTTTATAAATTGTTTTCAACCGTGCCTTTTCGGCAGACGGTCGAAATATTCCGAAATCTTAAAAGGAGGTAAAACATGCCAACAATCAACCAGCTCATCAAGTATTCCAGACGCACTGCTACGGAAAAGAGTAAGGCTCCTATCTTGGATTCGTGTCCTCAAAGAAGAGGCGTATGCCTTTCGGTTACTACGACTTCTCCTAAAAAACCTAACTCGGCAATGCGTAAGATTGCGAGGATTAGGTTGACCAACAAGCAGGAAGGTATCGTTTATATTCCCGGCGAAGGTCACAATCTTCAAGAGCACAGTTCGGTTTTAATCAGAGGCGGCAGGGTAAGAGATTTACCCGGTGTCAGATATCACATCATTCGTGGTACTTTAGATACTGCCGGCGTTGCTAAACGTAAACAAGCACGTTCCAAATACGGCGCGAAAAAGCCTAAGTAATTTTAACCGACACATTTAATTTTTACCTACTGATTCGGAATATCGACCAAGGTATTTGCCCGAAGCCAAGTAGGCAGTATCCCGCATTTGCGGGAGAAGGTTCGCTGCCTATTATTATATAATAATGATAGCGCGTGCGATAGCTGTACACGGGCGGATGCCCAAAAATAATAAAAGGAGATTATAATTATGCCAAGAAGAGGCTCAGTCCCCAAAAGGGACGTGCTACCCGATCCTTTATACGGAAGCAAAGTCGTAACAAAACTCGTTAACCAAGTTATGCTCGACGGTAAAAAGGGTATTGCACAGGGTATCGTTTACGATGCTTTCACTATGATGAGCGAAAAGACGGGTAAGGACGCCATGGAAGTTTTCAACCAAGCACTTGCTAACGTTATGCCTCAACTCGAAGTCAAAGCAAGACGTGTAGGCGGTTCCAACTACCAAGTACCTATGGAAATTAGGGAAGAAAGAAGACAGACTTTAGCAATTCGTTGGATAGTTTTATTTGCAAGAAAGCGTAGCGATCGCGATATGTACGTAAGACTTGCTAACGAACTCATTGACGCTTTCAACAGTACCGGCGGTGCCGTTAAGAAGAAAGAGGAAATGCACAGAATGGCAGAAGCAAACAAAGCGTTTGCTCACTTCCGTTGGTAATATAGGTGAAGAATGCCAAGACAAGTTGAACTTAAAAATACTAGAAATATCGGTATTATGGCTCACATCGACGCCGGAAAAACCACTACTACGGAGCGTATTCTATTTTACACGGGGAAAACACATAAACTTGGTGAAACTCACGAAGGTTCCGCTACGATGGACTGGATGGTTCAGGAACAGGAAAGGGGAATTACGATAACTTCTGCGGCAACTACTTGCTTTTGGAAGGGAAACCGCATTAACATTATCGACACGCCGGGTCACGTAGACTTTACCGTTGAAGTTGAAAGGTCCCTAAGGGTTTTGGACGGCGCGGTCGCTACCTTTTGTGCGAAAGGCGGCGTCGAGCCTCAAAGCGAAACTGTTTGGCGTCAAGCCGATAAATACGGTGTTCCCCGTATCGCTTACGTAAACAAAATGGATATTAACGGCGCAAATTTTAACGGTGCCGTGCAGATGATGCATGACAGACTTAACGCCAATGCCGTTCCCATTACCCTTCCTATCGGAAAGGAAGACAGTTTTACGGGTATCATCGATGTAATCAAACAAGAAGCGATTGTTTATTCCGACGCGCTCGGCAAAGAAGAACAAGTTGTCGCGATCCCTGACGACTATAAGGAAGAAGCCTTATTCGCAAGGGAAAGACTTATCGAAGCTTGCGCCGATATTGACGACGATTTAGGCGAAAAGTATCTTTTAGGCGAAGAAATATCGGTCGAAGACT
>CAYNYV010000072.1:0-6181 GCA_964401515.1 uncultured Christensenella sp. | reverse complement strand
GACGTAACACATTATCGATATGTATTTTTCGATGTTTACGTGGGGTTTTTTGGTCTGAATCATACAAGCGATTATATCGATACCGCCGGTGGAACTGCCTATCTTTATCATCATTCCCGTACGTATGCCGAGTATAACGCCGGCAAAGATAGCTGACAATATACCGTTAGTTTCGGTCGAAGGATACTGATATAAGTCTATCGTTTCGAAAACATACAGCAAAACCGAGGTAGTCATCGTAAAAACAACGGTATATACGACGTATTTTTTATCGAGTTTGAAAAACGCCCAAACAAGTAGCGGTAAGTTGATAACCGCCGTAAATACGCCGGCGTTTATTTTAGTTAACTTTTGAAGCATCGTAGCAACGCCGTCGATACCGCTCGGAGCAAAGTCCGCCGAATAAACGAAAACGTGTAGCCCTATAGCAGACATGAAAGCAGCGACGAGGACGACGATTATTTCGACAAAAATTGTAAACTTCTTCTTAGTAGTGTCCATATTTGTTTCCGATATTTAAGAAATTTTTTCGCGTAAGGTATGATAAATCATTTTCAAAAAATTTACAAACAAAAGAGAAGGCCTTTTTAAAAAAACAATCGTTTTGCACTAATTTTTATCTTTCGTAAACGACTTTTCCTTCCTTAATTGTCATGACGACTTGAAAATCTTCGTCCAAAACGACGAAGTCTGCACGCTTGCCTACGGCAATCGAACCGCGCTCGTCGTATACGCCGAGGTTTTTAGCGGGGTTTTTAGTCGCGAAATCTATAGCGTCCGTCACACTTATGTCCGCTTCGACAAGATTTTTAATCGCGACGTTCATTTTTAAAACGCTACCCGCCAAGGCACCGTTTTCAAGCCTTGCTTCGCCGTTTTTGACTATTACCTTTTGACCGCCGAGTTCCGATTCGCCGTCGGGCATTTGTTTTGCGCGCATAGCGTCGGTTATAAGCGTAACCTTATCGTGCGGTTTGGATTTTATAAGCAATTTAATCGCAGGGACCGATACGTGTACGGTGTCGCAAATTATTTCGCAATTAAGCGCGTCGTCATAAAGGGCGGAGCCTACCGTACCTATATCGCGGTGATGTAAGGGAGATTGAGCGTTATATGTATGCGTAACGTTGCTTGCACCCGCTAAAACGGCTTTTTCGATATCGCAACGCTTAGCGGCGGTATGCCCTATCGAAGCGATTACGCCCTTTTCCTTTAAATGCGCAATAAACTCGCACGCGCCGTCGACTTCGGGCGCGACGGTAACTATTTTTATAGAATTTCCGCTTGCCGCGTTGTATTCGTCGAATTCCGTAGCGTTAGAGCTGACAACGTATTCTAAAGGTTGCGCGCCCGCAAATTTAGAAGATATATACGGTCCTTCCAAATGAACGCCTAAAATTTCGGCGCCGTCTCTTTTTTGTTGTCTATACTCTTTTACGGCGTTAAGCGCGCGTGTAATATTTTCCTTGCTTTGCGTCATCGTTGTCGCCAAAAAAGCCGTCGTGCCTTCCTTAAGCAATGCGTTAGCCATTGTAGAAAGTGCGTCGACGCTTCCGTCCATAGTGTCGCAACCCGTCGCACCGTGAATATGCTCGTCGATAAACGCAGGGAAAACCGTAACGTTTTCGCGCAAGGCGATTTTTTCAAAAGAGTTTTCACCGCCAATACTTGCGATAATCCCGTCTTTAAATGCGAGATTAGTTGTAACGATTCCTTCGTTTTCAACGTAAACTTTAACGTTTTTAAAACCTTTCATAATTAATCCTCCGTCTATAAAAATGCCGATAACGGGCTTATATCCCGACTTTTGTCAGCGTTTTATTATTTCCATTCGATATTCGTTAGTCTGCTTTTTAGTTACGAGGTTGTAAACGTCGTTTGCAAAAACGTCTTTTAAAAAACAGGCTTTTTGCGTTCCGCTAAGTCCGTCCGCATCGGACTTTCGCATAATAAGTTTGTTTTTACAGCCCGAAAAACTCGATAAAAGCCAGGTTTTGTCGCTTGCGACAGCCAAAACTTTAAGGTACAAATTACTTTTTAAACACTTTTCGGTAAAATCCTTGCTTATCGAAAGCATATTCGCCGTAACTATACGCCTTAGCCTTGCACGCGTATATCTTTTCGTTTCCAATTTGTCTATAAATTCGTCGTAATTTTTACACGTCGGCGCAATGACTTTAATGCGGTTTTCCAAACCCTCGGTACAATCGAGAACGCCTTTTAACTGACTTTTGTCGGATTTTAGCGCGCTAAAAAGATATAAATCGTCGAAGTAAGGCAATCTGTCGGGCAAGTCTTCGAAAACGCACGACGGAACAAACTTTTTCGTTTTCTTCTTTTTTCCGTCGGAAATCGCCGCGCGTATCGCCGCTGCGGAAGATATTTCGCCCGATAGCGTTAAATCGTTATAGCCGCCTTCTCGCGGTACGGGAAGTATTTCGGTATCCGAACCTTTTTTTAAAAGCGCTTTTACGTATTCGACGCCAAGCACCGAATTAGGCGTTTCCAAAATGGAAAAATCTACGCCCGGATAAGTTTTTTTGTAAGATTCGTGCCGAGCGACGGCGTAAGGCGCGCCGCTGGATAGTTCGTTTTTCAAATTTTGCTTAAACTCCTTACTTTCGTTAAGCAAAAGACTCGCGATGTTTTTAAAATCTTCGGCGTTACCTTTTTCGGTGCCGAAATACAGCGTCTTGTTGCCGGGCAAAGAATCGAGGAGTTTTATCGCGCCTTGAGCAAAAATTTCGGCGGGCGCGACCGAAAACACCGTAGGAAGTTCAAAAACGATATCTGCTCCGCACAAAATAGCGTGGCGCGCGCGCGTGTACTTATCTAAGCACCCCGCTTCGCCGCGTTGACAAAAATTGCCGCTCATAATAACGGCGACCGCGTCGGGAGAATCTTCTTTCATTTTATTTATATGCAGTTGATGACCGTTGTGAAAAGGATTGTACTCGCAAACGGCAATTGAAATTTTAGGAGATTTCATATCAAATTACCCAAAAACAGAATAAAAAATTCTAAATTTCTCTTTACTTTATCGGCGCGGTATAGTATAATTATTGTGTTAAAAGCGTTTTCGCTCAAAAAGGCGGCTAAACGGCTCGACCTTTTTAGGCAAAGCAAACTTTTGACAAAATCATCTATATAAAGTTTAAACTATTTTAAAGAAAATTTCAAGGCTATTACACCTTAAAAGGAGAATTTTATGACCAAAGTTGTTGAAAGTATTATCGAAAGAGCGGCAAAACTCCACAAAAACGTAGTTCTTCCCGAAGGCGAAGACAAAAGAGTCGTCGCCGCCGCCGAAGAAATCGTCAAACAAGGCTTCGCCGACGTAACCGTTTTAGGCAATTTAGAAGAAATTAAAGCGGCTAACCCCGACTTAAATCTTGACGGCGTTACCGTTATCGATCCCAAAACTTACGAAAAAACCGATCTTTACGCTCAAATGCTTTTCGATGCAAGAAAGGGCAAAATCAATAAAAAAACGGGCAACCCCGAGTTTTCTACCGTAGAAGACGCTAAAGCGGCGATACTGAAAGATTACACCATGTACGGCGCGTTAATGCTCAAAAACGACGACGTCGACGGAATGGTTTCGGGCGCTTGCCACTCGACGGCAAACACTTTAAGACCGGGGCTTCAAGTAATCAAAACGGCACCGGGCGAAAAAATCGTTTCGGCATACTTTTTGATGATCGCTCCGCCCCAAGGCAACAAATATTGCGAAGACGGTTGCTACATTTACGCAGATAGCGGTTTAAACCAAAACCCCACTTCGGAAGAACTTGCTTACATCGCCTTGTCGTCGGCGAAGTCCGCACAAGCCATTGCGGGCATAGAACCGAGAATCGCTTTCATTTCCCACTCGTCTAAAGGTTCCGCACGCCACGCCGACGTAGACAAAGTTACCGAGGCGGTAAAACTTTTCAAGGAAATCGCGCCCCAATATAAGGCAGACGGCGAACTTCAATTCGACGCGGCAATCGTTCCCGACGTTGCGGCATCTAAAGCGCCCGGCTCACCCGTTGCGGGACACGCCAACGTTTTAATCTTCCCCGACCTCGACGCAGGCAACAGCAACTATAAAAACACCGAAAGATTAGGCGGTTTCCAAGCGGTCGGTCCTTTGTGTCAAGGCTTTGCAAAGCCCATCAACGATTTGTCGCGCGGCTGTCATACGGAAGACATCGTCGTTGCCGTTGCTATCACGGCACTTCAAACACAAATCTAAAAAAGAGCCGTTAACGGGCTTATTCGTCGACTTTTAAAAAAAATTAAGGACGGTTTACAATGAAAATTTTAGTTATCAATGCAGGAAGTTCCTCTTTAAAATATCAACTTATAGATATGGAAACCGAAACGGCAATCGCCAAGGGCGGTTGCGAAAGAATCGGTCTTGACGGCGCTTTTTTAAAGCACGAAGGCAGTAAGGAAGTCGTTATCGAATCCCCCATGCCCGACCACGAAGCGGCTATAAAACTCGTCTTGGACGCTTTGGTAAACAAAGAATACGGCGTTATTTCCGATATGAAAGAAATCGATGCGGTCGGTCACAGAATAGTTCACAGCGGCGAAGATTTCAACACATCGGTACTTTTAACCGACGAAGTTATCGAAATCTGCAAAAACAACAGCGAACTCGCTCCCCTTCATCAACCTGCGAATCTTACAGGCATTTACGCTTGTCAAAAGGTTTTGCCGAAAGGAACCCCGATGGTCGGCGTTTTCGACACGGCGTTCCATTCGACGATGCCCGAAAAGGCTTATATCTACGGCATTCCTTATAGCGATTATAAAGATTATAAAGTCCGTCGTTACGGTTTCCACGGCACAAGCCACAGATTTGTTTCCGCTAAGGCAGCGGAATATTTGGGCAAAGACGCCAAGGATTTAAAAATCGTTACTTGTCACTTAGGCAACGGCTCCTCGATTTCGGCAATCGACGGCGGAAAGTCTGTCGATACGAGTATGAGTTTCACCCCCTTAGGCGGCGTTCCGATGGGAACGAGGTCGGGCGATTTGGATCCCGCAATCGTTGAATTCTTGTGCAAAAAGCACGGCTTCGACGTTTCCGAATGTTTGACTTATTTAAACAAGAAGTCGGGCGTAAAGGGACTTTCGGACGTTTCGAGCGACTTTAGGGATTTGTCGAGCGCGGCTAACAAAGGCAACCACCTTGCAAGCTTGGCGTTAGACGTTTTCTGCTATTCGTGTAAAAAATACGTCGGCGCATACGCGGCGGCGATGGGCGGAATCGATTGTCTCGTCTTTACGGCGGGTATCGGCGAACACGACGGCGCGGTTAGGGCTTCTGTCGCAAGCGGTTTGGAATTCATGGGCGTAAAAATCGACCTTGAAAAGAACGCCGCGAAAGCAAAAGGCGTTCACGATATTACGGGCGAAGGAAGCAAAGCAAAAGTCCTTGTTATCCCCACCAACGAAGAACTCGTTATCGCGCGCGACACCAAGGAAATCGTCGAAAGTTTATAAAATCGACTAAAAAACGAGCAGATGCGGGAATAATCCTCTGCTATAAATGATATTATTACTCAAAATTAGGGTTATACCCGCTAAAATCGTTTGACAAGCATTTCAAAATATTATATAATACTAAGGCTAATCTATGATTATCGACGTTTTTAAATTACGCACAAAAGGGATTGAGGAGCAATCTTTCACACTTTCCTACCTTCCCAACCAATCGCTTTTGACTATTGCGGATGCAAGTTTTAAAGCCCCCGCCGAAGTTAAAGTTTTGGTTGAAGTTTACCCTGACGAGGTTTATTGTTCGGGTACAGTTTGTTACGAAGTGTCCGCGCCTTGTTCAAGGTGTTTAAAACCGGCGGAAGTTAAGCGCGCCGTCGAATTCGACGAAAGGTTTTTACCCGATACGAGACGTGACGAGGAAGAAGACGAAGCGCTTATTTATAAATGCGACAAAATAGACCTTAGCAAGTTTATTGACGAACTTATTATGACGGATATGCCGTACACCTTGCTTTGTAAGGACGATTGTAAAGGGCTGTGTCCCGTTTGCGGGCAAGACCTTAACGATAAGGATTGCGGTCATAAGATATATTAATGATTGAGAGGTAACATAAAATGGCAACACCAAAAGGCAAAATTTCCAAACAAAGAGGAAACAAGAGATTCGCTTCCAATTATAAGGCTCATT
>CAYNYV010000071.1:0-6400 GCA_964401515.1 uncultured Christensenella sp. | reverse complement strand
GAGTATTTGCAAAGCGTATATAAAACTATTCTCGAAAAAGACGTTTTAAAACGCAATACTTCTGCAAGTAAACAATTGGTTGAAAACATTTTAAGTTATTTGGTGTATAATATCGGTTGTTTAACGTCTACTAAACGCATAACGGATACTTTAAATTCAAACGGCACAAAGGTTTCTTATAATACGGTCGATAGTTACTTTGAAACTTTACAAGATTGTTTTTTTGTTTATAAGGCGGATAGATACGATTTAGTCGGAAAGGAATATTTAAAACTGTTAAATAAATATTACGTTACCGATTTCGGGTTTAAATATTACATTTTAAATAATCAAGCAATCGAGTTGTCGCAAATTCTCGAGAATTTAGTGTTTTTGGAATTAAAACGCCGTAGATTTAAAGTTGCTACCGGCAAAGTTGCCGAAAAGGAAGTCGATTTTATTGTAAAAGATAATAAAGGTCTTACAAAATACGTGCAAGTTGCCGTTACCGTTGTCGACGACGAAAAACTTAAACAAGAATTACGCCCGTTTAAGGAAATACGAGACAATTATCCAAAGTATTTGATAACTTTAGACGACGTTTTTATAAGCGACCACGACGGCGTTACGACTATAAACGCAATCGATTTCTTGCTCGGAAAAGAAATATAAAAAGATTTGTTTTTGTTAAACTGAAAACTTTTCCTAAAAAAGCAAAAAGTTTTCAGTTTTAATTGGCTTTTTATCGAAAGGGGAATTAAAAAAGTAGATAAAAACGCTTGTCAAAAAGGCTTAAATAGGGTATAATAACGTTAACGAAATAACAACTGAATCGATGATTGTGTTTTCGGAGAGTAAGTTTTCGGCTTTTTAAGTCGTTTTTTCGGTCGCGTTAAGTTTTTTGACTTTTGCGTTCGAACAGGGACGACAAAATAATTTTTATTGCCGTAGACCGCGCTTTTTACGAAAGGCGCGGATTTTTTTACGGAAAGGAGTTGATTTTATGAAATTAGGCGTTATCGGTATCGTAATCGAAAAGGATAAGGACGTTGTCGCTAAGGTGCAGGAACTTTTGTCTTCCTATTCTTATTTGATTTTAGGGCGAATGGGTGTACCTAACCACGAAACGGGCGTGAACGTTATTTCTTTAATAGTAAAAGGTACTAACGAAGATATTTCGGCACTAACGGGGAAACTCGGAAGGTTGCAAAACGTTAAGGTGAAATCTGCCGTAACGGAAGAATAAATCCCGAAAGTCGGGCTATAAGCCCGTTATCGGCTGAAAATTACCTTAAAAATTCAATCATCGGTCACAAAAAAAGGAGTAATTATGAAAAAACTGTTAACAATTATACTTGTGCTTTGTATGTCAATGTCCGCGCTTTTCGTTTACGGCTGCGGCTATACGGCGGAAGATTCCGACGAAAAGTCTAAAATCGTCGTTGCGATGCCCGACGGGGCACCGGTGCTGTCGGTTTACGAACTTTTAAAGTCTGTTGATAATCTCGACGGGCATCCCGTTGAATATAAAATAGTTTCCGGCGCGCCCGAAATCGCTGCGGGGATAGCGAAAGGCGAAGTCGACGTTGCCGTTATGCCGACAAACGTCGCTGCAAAATTTTACAATGGGAACACAGACATTAAACTTTTGAGCGTAAACGTTTTCGGTTGTTTGTACTTGGTCGGCAGCGGTGACCTTACAAACGGGCTTAGCGGCTTGAAAGGTAAGGTTTTAACGATAATAGGTCAAGGCGCGTCGCCCGATATTACGATGAAACTTATTCTCGATAAAAACAATATTCCCTATGAAGTGTCGACCGAAGCCGTTGAAGGAAAAGTCGCGTTAAGGTACGTTTCGCAAGGTTCCGACGCGGTTGCGCTTTTAGGAAACGGTAGCACCGATTACGCTGTTTTAGGCGAACCCGTTGCGACCAACGCAACCAAAAAATTGGCGGCAAAGGGTATGAAAATCGTTTTGGATTTACAAACCGTTTGGAACGGATTATTGGGCGAAACCGATTGTTTTACTCAGGCAGGCGTTGTTTTGGCAAATTCGGTTTATAACGATAACGGGCTTATATCGGCACTTTTAGCAAAATTAGAAAGCAATTACGATTATATTATATCTGATGTAGCGAACGTACAAGCAACGCTTACCGAAAAAGGCAGCGCGCTTTCGGGGGCTTTTTCCAAAGAACTTATCGATAGATGTAATTTAAAGTGCGAAAAGGCGACGGACATAAAGAGCAAAATCGAAAAATATTTTAGTGCCGTCTACGAATACGATCCGACTTTTATCGGAGGGAAACTTCCCGATGGCGGATTTTATTGTAACGTTAATTAATTTTTGTTTACTAAAGTCTTTTTCGAACAATGAAAAAGACTTTTAGACTTTTTAGGTTTTATAAAATGAAGTGGTATCAAAAATATCTTCCCATATTGACGGTGATTGTTTTGGTTGTCGGCTGGTGGGTTTTTGCGGCGGTTAAAGACTATTCGCTTTTATATCCTGGATTGTCCGAAATTTTTTCCGCAATGATAAAAATACTCGGAACAAAGACCTTTTACAGTTCGCTTTTAGGAAGTTTATCGCGTGTTTTTTTAAGTTTTTTCATAGCGCTATTTTTGGCGGTAGCCTTGGCGATTTTAAGTTTTGTTTCAAAAAGCGTCGAAAGACTTTTATATCCCGTTATCTTGCTTATAAAAGCGACGCCGACAATGTGCGTAATCTTTTTATGCATACTTTGGTTTAAGCAAAGCGTTACGCCTATGGTCGTCGCTTCGGCGGTTATATTTCCGACGATGTACGGCTCGGTGCTCGCAGCTATAAAATCTTGCGATAAAGATCTTTTGGAAATGTCAAAGGTTTATAAAATCCCGACGAAAACGAAAATAATGAGATTGTACGTTCCGTTTGTGTCCGAAAGAGTGTATACCGATGCGACGTCGATAATATCGTTGAACGTAAAACTTATAATCGCGGCAGAAACAATGGCGCAAACGCGGAAAAGTTTAGGTGTGCTTATGCAGATGTCGTATGCCGCTTTTGAAATAGCGTCTTTGTTTGCCTACACTTTAGCGGCGATAATTTTAAGTTTTTTACTTGAAACGTTGCTTAAACTTATAGGCGTTTTGCTTAGGAGATTAAGATATGCCAAAATTAACTGATATTACCAAAAAGTGGGGCAATAGGTCGATTTTTAACGAGTTTTCATTGGAAATAGCACCTAATAAAACTACCGTTTTGATAGGAAAGTCCGGGATAGGAAAAACCACTTTGCTGTCTATAATATCGGATTTAACCGATTATCAAGGAAAGGCGGACGGCTTTAAAAAAATTTCTTATGTATTTCAAGAACCACGGCTTATTCCTTTTTTGACCGTTAAAGAAAATTTGGAATACGCACTAAAAGCCGTTTACGAGAAAGAACAACTCGATAAAACCATTGACGAATATTTAAACTTGACGGGGATAAAACCCCTTGAAAACAAACTCGCCGAAACATTATCGGGCGGCGAAAAACAAAGGGTGAGTTTAATACGTGCTTTTGCGTATCCTTCCGATACGATACTTTTAGACGAGCCGTTTTCTTCATTAGACGTGGGACTAAAAATGACGATAATCGACCTATATCGCGACTTATTGCGTGTTTCGCCCAAAACGGCGGTGCTTGTTACGCACAGTATCGACGAGGCTTTGTATTTAGCCGACGATATTGTTTTTTTAGAAAACAACGCTTACAAAAAGTTTTCGGTAAACGCAGACAAGCAAGACAGAACTTTCGGCTACGAAAAAGATAATACTTTAAGAAAAGAACTTTACTCTTTATTTTCATAGTATATCTTTCGAAAATATGGTCAATAACCTTAGATGAAAGCGGACGATATATTTTAAATTTACATAAAATATAATGGACTATCCGCTATAAGGGGTTATTATGATTAAGCGTGGCGAATTATATTACGCGGATTTAAGTCCGAATTTCGGTAGCGAACAAGGCGGAGTGCGACCTGTGTTGGTTGTTCAAAACGACGTGGGAAATAAATATAGCCCGACCGTTATCGCAGCGGCCGTTACAAGCAAGTTGGATAAAGCAAGGCTTCCGACGCACATTGAAATTTCCGCGCTTGACTACGGACTTACGAAAGATTCGGTAATTTTATTGGAACAAATCCGCACCATAGATAAACGTCGACTTAAAGAAAGAATCGGCGAACTTCCGCTGTCCGTTATGCGGCGCGTGAACGACGGTTTAAAAATAAGCCTCGGCGTTATGGAAATAGCAAAATAATTTTTGCCCGACGATTTTTTCGCCGGGCATTTCGATTTTTAGATAAAAGCGCGGCTATAGGTCGCTTTTTGATACTTTTTTAAAAGGATTGAAAAAAAATTACGATAATAACCAGTCGAAATCGCAAGATAAAATATCCTTAAATAATCTTAAAGATTAAAAAACACGGCAAAATCCTTTCTTTTTAAAATCAATTGTGCTATAATAACCTAAATAAAGGGGCGGCTTTTAAAGTTTTACCCTGACTATTTTATTACGCCGAAAGGCGTTTTGCGGAGGATGGTTATGTTAAACAGTACCGAAAAGAAAATAAAATCAACGAAGATTAATGCAATTGTACAAATTGCGTTGATTGCGGTCGCGCTTATCGTTTTCCTTATCGTGCAGTTTGCAGTGGGAAAGGAAGCGTTAGGTTTTGCTCCCGTTTGTATGCTTTTCATCGTTTATTTTTTAGGTGCCTTTATATACGGCGTCGTTTTAGGACTTATGACGCGTAGCGGTATTTCCGTTGTTTTCGGCGGGGTGTCGGGCGTTATCGGCCTTGAATTTTTGCTGTTTTGCGTTGCAAACGCCAAGTATTGGTATGTTTGGATAATTATAGGGCTAGTTATGCTTATAATGATCTTCGCGCTTACCTTCTTTTTAAAGTCGGATAAGCTTGCGATAGAATTCGACAACGCACAAGATTCGGGCAGAAAGACTTATGACGAAAGACTTGCCGAAAAAGCAGCGATGCCCAAACCCGAAGAAAAACCTTTACCGGAAATTAAATCTTTCAAAGACTGATTTTGCCGTCGCGAAGTCGATTATGACAAAACACGCGACGTTTTTGAATAGGAATCGAATATGAGAAATTTAACTTTACTTACCGATTTTTACGAATTAACGATGATGAACGGGTACTTTGAAAAAGGCAAAGATAAAGAAGTTGCCGTATTCGACGTGTTTTTCCGTCAGCATCAACTTATAACTTATTCTATTGCGGCGGGCTTGGAGCAAGTCGTCGAATATCTTGAAAACTTGCATTTTTCCGACGAAGACGTCGAATATCTTCGCGGGCTGAATACGTTTTCCCAAAAGTTTTTGGACTATTTAAAGACTTTTAAGTTTACAGGTGAAGTCTATTCGGTGCCCGAAGGAACTTTCGTTTTCCCCGGCGAACCGATTTTAACGGTGCATGCAAACATTTTGGAAGCCCAGCTTGTCGAAGCGGCTATATTAAATATCGTAAACCACCAAACGCTTATAGCGTCCAAGGCGGCAAAGGTATGTTACGTCGCTAAGGGCGATAAAGTCATGGAGTTCGGGCTTCGTCGAGCACAAGGTCCCGACGCGGGCATCTACGGTGCGAGGGCTGCGATGATCGGCGGATGTTCGTCGACGTCTAACGTTATGACGGGCAAAACTTTCGACGTACCCGTTTCGGGTACGCAAGCGCACAGTTGGATTATGGATTTCCCGTCGGAAGTCGAAGCGTTTAGGGCTTATGCGGACGTTTATCCCGACGGCGCGATGTTTTTGGTCGATACCTACGATACCTTAAAAAGCGGCGTTCCCAATGCAATAAAAGTGTTTGACGAACTCGTCAAAAAGGGGCATAAACCTGTCGGAATAAGAATAGACAGCGGAGATTTGGCGTATCTTACGAAAAAGGCAAGAAAGATGCTCGACGACGCGGGCTACGACTATGCGAAGATTTGTGCTTCGGGCGATTTAGACGAAAAACTTATAGCGTCGTTAAAATCCCAAGGCGCTTGCATAGATTTGTGGGGCGTGGGAACCAAACTTATTACAAGCGCGGATATGCCTGCGCTCGGCGGCGTATATAAACTTGCCGCTATAAAGCATGACGACGAGTATATTCCCAAAATTAAAATTTCCAACAACAGTATAAAGATAACCAATCCGGGATTTAAGGCGCTTTACAGAGTTTACGACAGCGACGGAATGGCTTTTGCCGACCTTATAGCGCTTCGGGATGAAGTTTTCGATACGACTAAGCCGCTTACGTTGACGCACCCGACCGAAAGATGGAAAAAAACTACTTTCGAACCCGGTACCTATACCATGCGCCAACTGAGCGTAAAGGTTATGGAAAACGGAAAGCGTATAGGCAATCTTCCTTCGCT
>CAYNYV010000070.1:0-6451 GCA_964401515.1 uncultured Christensenella sp. | reverse complement strand
GTTTGTAAAATTTTATCTAAAAAACAGCCTAAATTCGCTTATACGATTAATCGCAATCCCTTGCTGCTTCTTCTTAACGTTTTGCCCGAAAGGCTGCAGTTTAAGATAATAAAAAAAGTATTGAAATAATCGTTAATACAAGGAATAAATGAAAATGCCATACGAATACGTCGAGAATTTTAAAAAATTAACTTTCGGAATGTTTAACCATTTCGGGTTGTACAGTGTTTTAGCAAAAGGCGAGTGGGCTGAGTACACCTTGGGTATCGAACGCGAAAAATACGAAAGTACGATAAATAAGTTTAAAGTCAATAAAGATTGGGCTAAAAAACTTGTAAAAACCGCGAAAGCGGCGGGTGCTAAATACATAACGATGACGACACGGCACCACGACGGGTTTTCGTTATACGATACAGAAGGACTTTCCGATTTTGATGCCGTTCATTCGCCTTGCAAAAGAGATTTAATTGCGGAATTCGTAACCGAATGTCGCAAAAACGAAATAGTTCCGTTTTTTTATCACACGTTAATCGATTGGCATAACGACGACTATAAAAACGATTTTCCCAAATACATCGATTATTTAGCGGCAAGCATCGAAGTTTTATGTAAAAATTACGGTGAAATAGGCGGCTTTTGGTTTGACGGAATGTGGGACAGACCTTCTGCCGATTGGCAAGAAGATCGGTTGTACGGGATAATACGAAAATATCAGCCTGAAGCCGTCATAATAAATAATACGGGGCTCTCGGAAACGGGAAAACTCGGACATAAAGAACTTGACAGCGTTACTTTTGAAAGGGGCGTGCCTAATACGGTAACTTCGCCTTTAAGACCTATTGCCGGCGAGGTATGCGAGGCTTTAAACAACCACTGGGGCTATACCGAAAACGATATTGCCTTGAAAACGCCCGAAGAGATGATAGATTTACTTGTAGATTGCAAAAAGCACGGCTGCAACTTGCTTCTTAACGCCGGGCTTACGGGGAAAGGACTTGTTACCCCCGTCGACGAATTTGTTTTTTCGTCGGTCGGAAAGTGGATTAATGCGAATAAAGGTTTTATTTACAAAGTCAAGAAAAGCGACGTCGAGGCTTGCGGCGGCGAAACGTTTACCGACGGTGAGTATCTTTACGTGGTTGTTAAAGATTTGCCGATGAAGGGAGATATAAACGCCGTAAGACAAGGCGAAAAAACGGTTATAACGCTAAATACCGATAAAAAAATCGTCGAAGCAAAATGGCTCGACGACGATTCGGAAGTAAAATTGTGTTCGGATAACTCGTTTAGGGCGACTGCGTTTTTCTACGGAAATTATTTGTATGCGCGCGTCGCGAAAATCAAACTCGGCTGATTTTTGATATTCGCAGTTGTTTGCTAAAAATACGGAACGTATGCCTTTTTAAGGCGAGGAGATTTTTATGAAGTATTTAATAGTCGTAGATATGCAAAACGATTTTATTACGGGTAGTCTTGGTAGCGCGCAAGCTGCCGCAATAGTTTCTGCCGTTGTCGAAAAGGTCAAAAGTTACGACGGAACCGTGATTTTTACGAGGGATACGCACGGCGAAAATTATTTTAAGACGCAAGAGGGTATTCGTTTGCCCGTCGAGCATTGCATAAAGGGTACTTGGGGACACGAAATTTGCGACCAATTAAAACCTTCCGCGGCTACCGTCGTCGATAAAACGACTTTCGGAAGTTTAAATCTTCCCGAAGTCATAAAAACGCAACGGGCTAAAGTGGAAGAAATCGAACTTTGCGGACTTTGTACGGATATTTGCGTAATATCTAATGCCATGATTTTAAAAGCGGCTTTCCCCGAAACAAGAATAGTTGTCGATAAAGATTGTTGTGCGGGCGTTACGACGGAAAGTCATCTTGACGCGCTTAACGCAATGAAAGCCGTTCAGATAGACGTGGTATAAAAACACTTTAAAACATAGCACTACTGAGAAATAATAAAAACAAACAAAAAATATTTAAAGTAAAAATCGACGTAGGGTAAAAGTAATATGAAGAAAAACTTTTGAAAAAATCAAACAAGATAGTCGCCGCCTATGTTTTTGGCGGCACTTTAATTTTGCTTTTTTAAAGGCGTGTTTGCGCCAATCGGATAAAAAAATCTTACAAATATTAAAAATTACGAAAAACCGCTTAATAAGCGTTGCTTTATTTTTCTTCTTTTGATAAAATTACGGGTATGAATGGTTTTAACGACGGGTTGCTTTGCAGCGGCGAAACCGTAGCCGTCGCTTTATCGGGCGGCGAGGATTCCGTTTGCTTACTTCACCTTTTAAAGCAATGCGAAAAAATAAAAAATATAAAGGTCGTTGCGGTTAACGTCGAACACGGTATACGCGGGGAAAGTTCTAAGCGCGATACCGCGTTTTGCATTGAACTATGCAAGGATTTGTCGGTGCCGATTAAAGTATATTCGGTGTCGGCGCCGTCTCTTGTCGAAAAGGAGGGGCTTTCGCTCGAAGAAGCCGCCAGAAATCTTAGGTACGATTGTTTTTACGACGCCGTTAAAATCGGTTTTTGCAACAAAATCGCGTGCGCACACCATCAGGACGATAACGTTGAAACTGTCCTTTTTAACCTATTTAGGGGGGCTTCCGTGTCGGGACTTAGAGGGATGGAAGAAGCGTCTTTAGACGGCGTGATTATAAGACCTTTACTACGCGCGAAAAAGTTGGATATTACGAAATACGTTAACGATAACGGGCTGAAATACGTTACCGACGAAAGTAACGACGATACTTTTTACACTCGTAATTTTATCCGTAAAAAAGTACTGCCGCTTGTGTCGGAAAGGTTTGTCGGCGTAAAAGACGCAATCGAAAAATTATCTTTTTCGGCAAAATCGGACGACGCCTATTTGTATAAAATCGCCAAAGAAAATTTGACTTTTAAAAACGGCGCGTGTTATATAAAAACTTCGCTTCCGTATCCTATATTTTCGCGTGCGGCGATATTGGCACTTAAAACGCTGGGCGTAAAAAAAGACTTCGATAACGGGCATATAGCGGCACTTTTTGCTTTAAACGATAACATAAGCGGTAAAAAAGTCGACCTTTTAGGCGGACTTTACGGGATAAAAGAACACGACTGTATCGTTATTAAAAAGAAGGTGCCGAAAGAAGATTTTTCGGCTGAGTTTAAGTTGGGAAAAACTACGGTAAAAGACGGGTTTATCGACGTTGAAAAGACGGACGGCTATAAAAAAGACGATGCAAATTACGTTGACTATGACAAAATCCCCGTCGGCGCCGTCATCAGAAAGCGCAAAGTCGGTGACGTATTTTATAAATTCGGCGGCGGCAAGTCGAGTCTTAAAAAGTTTTTGACCGACAAAAAAATTCCTTCCGACGAAAAAGACGAACTTTATTTAATTGCTAAAGACGACGTTGTGTACGTCGTGGTCGGGGTGGAAATTTCTTCGCTTTGCAAAATCGATGAAAAAACCGTTAACGCGGTAAGAATAACTGTTTCAAAAAGGAGTATTTAATTATGAAGTCTATGTATGACGATCTCGAAAAAGTTTTGTATTCGGAAGCCGATATCGCTGCGCGCATTAAAGAAGTCGCGAAAGTTCTCGATAACTATTACCAAGACAAATGCCCCATAATGATTGCCGTTTTAAAGGGTAGCGTAATGTTTTACGCCGACCTTTTGCGAGCTATGACGATTCGCGCCGAAATGGATTTTATGGCGATTTCGAGTTACGGCAACGCAACCAATACGTCGGGTGAGGTAAAAATGGTTAAGGATTTAGACCGCTCGGTCGAAGGCAGACATATTATTATCGTCGAAGACATAGTCGATACGGGGTATACGCTTAATTACTTGAAAGCAACGCTAAAAACGCGTAACCCTGCTTCTGTTAAAGTTTGCTCGCTTTTGGATAAACCGTCAAGAAGACTCGTTGATATAGAACCCGATTATCGTTGTTTCGAAGTCGGTAACGAATTCGTTGTCGGATACGGGCTCGATTATGCTCAACTTTATAGAAATTTACCCGTCATAGGAGTTTTGAAGGAAGAAGTTTATTCATCTTAAAATGTGTCGATAACGGGCTTATAGACTTACTTTTATTGATTTATATCGCTGTTTTTACATAAAAACGGAGCGGCAAGTTTTGCTAACTTGCTTCGCTCCGTTTTTTATGTATTTATTGTTGTTTTGTAAAAACGGCGAATACCTTTTCGACGTCGAAACCATATGAATTATTTAAAGGCGTTTGGATATTTTTTCCGTCGAGAAGTAAACGAGCGGGCCTAAAATACTTATTACGACGGCTTGACCTAAAAAGACGGTCGTTACGTTTGTAAAATAAACTATCGCGGTATCGCTTGCCGTTAAAAAAGTCAGCGGAACGATAAACGCGTTAATTATTACGGGCGGAATCGAGCCGACGATAAGTTTGGGGGGCTTTTTCTTTATTAATTTCCCTATAACCGCCGTAACCGCTGCCGACGTTAGCGTTGCAATCGTGCCTAAGACCATGTCCAAAGGGTTTCCGCCGTAAATGTTTGCAATTAAGCATCCTATCGTCAACCCGACTGAAGTTTCTGGAAAAACAAGCGGTAAAACGGTTAATGCTTCGGCAAGACGGAATTGTATAGGTCCGTAGGAAATAGGAGCAAGGACGATTGTTAAAACGGCGTACAACGCACCCGAAACACCCGCCCTTGCCAATATTTTAGTAGTTTTCAAAATGGTACCTGTTACCCGTAAATCGGGATTTATCAAGAAGTTTTTTACTGCGCGACTTTTTTAAAGGGTTTGTACATTATCATAAAGTAAATAACCCATAACGACGCCAAGCCGACCAAGGCGTAAATAATTCTCGTTACCAAAGACATCGTGCCGAAAATAAGCGCGACAAGATCAAACGAAAACACTCCGATCAAAAACCAGTTAAGTGCGCCGACGATAACGAGAATAAAAGAAATTATTGTGGTAAGTTTCACTCTTTTTGCACCTCCTTAGCATAAGGTGTGCAAAGTTCGAAACGTTTATGCGTTTTGATTATTCGAAGTATTTTTTGAAAAGTAAATTAATTACGCTACTTTATAAGTTCTATCATCAAATAATCGTAATCTATATTTTCGACGAAATCGGACGGAACGAATTTTACGTAATTGAATTTTGCAAAGTTAAAAATGCTGTCTTTTATTATCAAAGGGGTAGGGGAATCGAGTTCGTGACACAACGTCGAAACGTAATCGAAAAACAAAGAGTAGTCCATTTTACCGGTATAAACGTTTAAAGTGGTATGCTTTGCTATTCTGTGATTTTTATATGTTTTTGCCCAAAGTTTTATCATAACGTAGTTTTTAAAAAGTCGCGCTATAAGCCTGTTAACGACTATTGTTTGCGGTTGATAAAGTATGTGCGCACCGTTCCTAACCAGTCGGTTTGTATGAAGTCAAATCCTATGTCGGCGAGTTTTCCCCAGCCTGCGTCGCCGCCTTTTTCCAATGAAACATCGTCGGTCAAGTGTGCCGAGATAACGTCGGCTTCGTTGTAAACTATCGAATTTGACCAAACAAGTAAACCTTTTTCGTGCATTGCCGCAATGAAATCTTTTTGACAGACTTCGTCGTTTAAATTGTCGAAAAGCGCTTCTATGCCGATGTAATTTATATTACGCCCGATAAGCGTTTTCGTCGCGGTATCTGTATGCCAAACCATGGGCATATACATAAAATCGGGAGCGTATTTTTCGATATCGGCAAAACATTGTTCTTCCAAGTTGGTTTTAACGATGACTTGTTTTTCTACGCCGCATTCACGGATTATTTCGGAAATCCCTTTTATGTCCGTCCAAAATTTATCGACGTTAATATAGGCTTTGTCTTTCAGGAACAAAAGCACTTCTTTGAGGGTTGGCACCGTGTAGTGGGTGGGCGCTTTGTCGGTGTTTAGTAAACGGCATTTTCTTACTTCTTCCGCGGTCATATCGTGGATATATCTTCCGCCTTCTAAAAAAACGGGTTCCATCCAAGGGTGAAAAACGAAATATTCGCCGTCTTTGCTTTTCGTAACGTCGATTTCGACAACGTCCGCGCCTTGATCTAAAGCAATTTTATAGGCTAAAAGGGTATTACACGGAACGTTTGCGCCGTTTACGCCTCTGTGTGCCGCTAAAAAGGGTGTCGTTCTGTTTTTTGCGTTTTCGAATATGCTTTTGTTAAAATCTATTTTCATTTATCTGCTCCCGGTATTATTTTTTAAGATTTTTGTATTTACCTTTTGAAAGGCTGAAATACGGCGATTATTAAGTCGCGTTACTTTATCGTTCGATAAAAAGTTTTAAGCCACTCTTTGGCGATTATCGCTGCGCCAGCAACGTTCGGATGCACGCCGTCGGCTAAAAGTTCGCCTTCCGCGAAATTTTTGTTTGCTTCGTCTAAAACCGCTTGGATTTTTACGAACGGAAGAT
>CAYNYV010000069.1:0-6519 GCA_964401515.1 uncultured Christensenella sp. | reverse complement strand
AAAACGTTTTTTTGAAAAGCATCGAGATAATTTTCCGAAACGTTTACGTCGTATCTTTCAAATGCATCGCCTTCCGTTTTATGAAGAACGTGCGGCGGAATAATAATTAAAATCGGCGCGGTAAGACGATAAAGCGCGTCGGACAAGAAAAAAGTTCTATTCCCTTTTTGCAGAAAATAGATTTCGTAATGCGCGTGCGAATGTAGATTCGGCATCGACCATTCTTCGTTTCTTATGGATTTTTCGATTTCAATAAAGCCCATGGTTTTAACTATTTATGTAATTTTAGAATATTTTAGCAAATTTTACATAGAAAAGTCAACTGAAAAATGTTATAATATCGGTAAACAATAAGTAACGAGGAAAAAGGCTATGGTAAAAGTACTGCAGTACGGCGAAGGTAATTTTTTAAGAACTTTCGTGGATTATTATTTTGACGAATTAAACTTAAGCGGCGGCGATTACGGCGTAAATATCGTTAAACCGATTGTATTCGGCACGCTTGAAAAATTCGAAAAACAAAACAATAAATATCACGTGGTACTACGCGGAAACTTACAAGGTAAAACCGTCGAAACGGTAAAAAAGATTAACGTTGTACAAAGCGTTATCTGTCCGTTTACCGATTTCGATAAGTATATCGCGCTTGCAAAAGATCCCGAATTAAAAATTATAGTTTCTAATACTACCGAAGCGGGTATTTGTTTCAACGCCGACGATAAATTCGACGGGTTTGAAAATATTACATACCCCGCAAAACTCACTAAATTTTTGTTTGAAAGATTTTCTTGCGGATTAGGCAGTGTTTATTTGTTGCCGGTAGAACTTATCGACAACAACGCGGATAATCTTAAAGCGTGCGTTGACAGGTATATCGAACTTTGGAAGTTGCCCGAAGAGTTCAAAAAATGGAACGATAACACTAACTATTATTGCAATACGCTCGTTGACAGAATAGTTTCGGGATACCCCAAAACTGCGGAAGACATCGAGTATATCGAAAAACTCATTGGTGAAAAGGACGAACTTGTTTCTATCGGCGAACCTTTCGGTTTATGGGCGATAGAGAAGAAAGGCAATATATCTGAATACATTAAAGAAGGCACGCACGGTATCGACGTAGTGCTTACTACCGATATTAATTATTATAAAAAAAGAAAGGTCAGAGTATTAAACGGAAGCCACACGAATATCGTCCCCGTAGGCTTACTGAGGGGGGCGATAACCGTTTACGACTGTATGACGGATGAAAAGTTAAAAAAGATTTTAGACGATACGCTCGAAAAAGAAATCATTCCTTTCGTGTCGGACGATGTTAAGGCTACTAAAGAGTTTGCGAACAACGTGATCGACAGATTTCAAAATCCCTACCTAAATCATCAGTTAACGAGCATTGCGCTTAACAGTATTTCTAAGTGGAAAGCAAGGGTTTTGCCGAGTTTTAAGGATTATTATAACAAGTACGGCGTGATTGCCGAAAATCTTACTTACGGGTTTGCTTGCCTTATGAAAATTTATAGCGGAATTAAGACTGACGGCGATAAATTCGTTTACGCTTTACCCCAAAGACAAATTCAAATTCAAGACGATTTGCCGTATTTAGAATATTTTTCAAACGGCGGAAGCGTTAAGAACTTTATGTCGGATAAAAACGTATGGGGCGAAGACCTTACTGCGTATAAAGGCTTCTACGAAAAGGTTACGGAGATTATCGAAACTTTATGAGCGACAAGATAATAATTAACGAAAAAGATAACGTCGGCGTTTGTCTTGTTGAAACGAGCGGCATTCCCGCAGGGCATAAATTTGCGCTTTGCGATATAAAAAAGGGCGAGTTCGTTATTAAATACGGGCAGATTATCGGTAGGGCGACAAAAGACATTAAAAAAGACGAGTGGGTTCATTCGCACAACTTAAGATCCCATCTTGACGAAAAAATTGAATATTCTTATGATTTTAAGGCGTTCAAACCGCAAATCGCGGAAGGTTCGTTTATGGGCTATAAGCGCGAAAAGGGGCGAGCGGGCATTCGCAACGAAATATATATAATCCCTACCGTCGGTTGCGTCAACAACGTGTGCATGCGTGTCGAAAGGCTTTGTCAAAAGTTCGTTACGGGGAGTATTGACGGTATTTTCTCGCTTACGCATCAATTCGGCTGTTCTCAACTCGGCGAAGACAACGAAAACGTCAAAAAGTTGTTATGCTCGATCGCTCTTAACCCCAACGCAAGTTTTGTATTATTTGTAGGGCTTGGTTGCGAAAATAACGGGCTTGACGGAATAAAAGAATATCTTAAACCTTTCGGCAGAGAAAACATAGCATATTTTAACTGTCAAGAAGTCGAAGACGAAGTTTCTTATGCCGTTGATATTATTAAAGATTTTGCAGATAAAGCAAAAGATTTTAAGCGTGAAAAAGTTTCGATGACGGAACTTTGCTTGGGATTAAAGTGTGGTGGTTCGGACGGGTATTCGGGCATAACGGCAAACCCATTGGTCGGCAAACTTACCGATAAATTAGTGTCGTTAGGTGCAAGTGCCGTTTTGACGGAAGTTCCCGAAATGTTCGGGGCAGAGCAACTTCTTATGAACAAGTGTAAAAGCAGAGAAGTTTTTGAAAAATATAAAGATATGATTGTATCGTTTAAGGATTTTTACACGGATAACGGATTCCCCGTCTATGAAAATCCGAGTCCGGGCAACAAGAAGGGCGGAATAACCACTTTGGAAGAAAAATCGCTCGGTTGCGTCGAAAAAGCGGGCACGACGGAAATTGTCGACGTATTAGGCTATGGCGAAACGGTAAAAGAAAAAGGCGTTTCGGTCCTAAACGCGCCCGGAAACGATTTGATTGCGGCGACCGCACTTGGGGCAAGCGGTTGTCAAATCGTGCTTTTTACTACGGGTAGAGGGACTCCGTTTTCGACTTTTGTGCCCACAATGAAGATTGCGACTAACGATTATTTGTCAAATCGTAAAAATAACTGGATAGATTTCAACGCATTCTCGACGGATGAAGACGGGTTGTTTAACTTGGTGCTCGATACGGTGAACGGCGAATACAAGTGCAAAAGCGAAGATATAAGAGAAATTGCTTTCTATAAAAAGGGGATTACGCTATGAGTTACATTAAGGACAATTTTTTACTTACGAATAAAGCCGCGGAAAGGTTGTACGTCAACTACGCGAAAGATATGCCTATTTTCGACTATCATTGTCATTTGTCCGAAAAGGTTATTTCGGAAAACAAAGAATTTAACGATATTTTCTGTCTTTGGCTTGCGGGCGACCATTATAAATGGCGTTTAATGCGTAATTACGGCATTGACGAAGAGTATATTACGGGAAGCAAGAGTAATAAAGAAAAATTCATTACCTACTGCAAGGTTTTGGGTACGGCGTTCGGCAATCCCTTGTATCACTGGTCGCAACTCGAACTAAAAGAGTTTTTTAATTGCGATATCGAAATTAACGAAGATAACGCTCAATTAATTTGGGATTGGTGTAACGATTATATCGCGCGTAATAAAATCACTCCGCAAAAATTAATCGAACAGTCCTCTGTTACCCATATTTTTACCACTAACGAAATTTTCGACGATCTTTCAATCTTTTCCGAAATCGCAAAAAAGGGCTATAAATTTAAAGTTATCCCTGCTTTTAGGGCGGATAAAATAATGAATATAGAAGCCGCGCTTTACAACGAATACCTTGCAAAGTTGGGTGAAATAAGGAATTTAACCGACCTTGAAAAGAAGATCGAAGAAAGGCTGATTGCCTTTATTAAAGTCGGAACGGTCGCAAGCGATATTGCGCTTCAATCGGTATATCCCGTAGCGGATAAAACGGACGCCGAAAAGGTTTTTACAAAAAGGATATCGGGCGAATGCGTCGACGAAGCAGAAAGCCAAGTATTTAAGGGTTATTTAACTTATTTTTTGTTTAAACTTTACGCGAAATACAATATCGCAACCGAACTGCACGTCGGGGCAATGCGTAACAACAATACGGTTATGCTTAATAAACTCGGACTCGATACCGGTTACGACAGTATCGCGGAAGATAACAGCATTAAGTATATGTCAAGACTTTTCGATAAACTAAACAGTGAAAATTCATTGCCGAAAACAATCGTTTTTAACCTTAATCCCAAAATGAATGCGGAAATTATGACACTTATAGGTAGTTTTCAAGATTCGTCTTCGAGAGGGAAAATTCAATACGGTCCCGCTTGGTGGTTTTTAGACAATAAGGTCGGCATGGAAAAACACCTTGAAGATTTAACGGCAACGGGACATATCGGTGCGTTTATCGGTATGCTTACCGACAGTAGGTCGTTTTTGTCTTACCCGAGGCATCATTATTTTAGGCGCATTCTTTGCAACTATTTAGGAACGCTTATTGAAAACGGTGAAATTACCGCGGATGAAAATTTGGTCGGTAAGGTTATAAAAGACGTTTGCTATTATAATTGCATTAATTATTTCGGTATGAAATAAAAGGTTAAAACAATTTAATTAAGATATATTAAGATTATTAACAAAAAAAGGAAGAAAACAATGGTTAAAAAAATACCCGTCGTGGTTATTAAAGAAATAAGCGAAGTCGACAAAATTTTACCCGCGCTCAAAAACGACGACATCGAGTATGCCGAAATTACCTTTAGAACGGCTTGTGCGGAAGAAGCGATTAAATACGCCGTTAAAAACTATCCCGACATGATTATCGGTGCCGGTACGGTAATAAACGTCGAGCAGTGCGAAAAGGCAATTAACGCGGGCGCGACTTTTATCGTTTCGCCGGGGTTATCGGTCGACGTTGCAAAAATGTGTAAGGAAAAAGGATTGCTGTATTATCCCGGTTGCGTAACGCCGACCGAAATCATGCAGGCGCTGGAACTCGGCATTAATATCGTTAAGTTTTTCCCCGCAAACGTTTACGGCGGAATAAAGGCGATGAAAGCGCTCGCCGCACCCTTTCCGCAGATAAAATTTATTCCTACGGGCGGGATAGACGGTTCTAATATATCCGAATACACCGAATGGGAAAAAATTTACGCAATAGGCGGCAGCTTTTACGTTAAAGACGCGCTCGCCAAAATGGAGGATAAATAAATGAAAAAAGTTGTTACTTTCGGGGAATTGTTGTTAAGGTTAGCCCCCGAAAATTATTTGAGATTCGTTCAAAGCGAAAAATACGAAGCGACTTTCGGCGGTGCCGAAGCCAACGTTGCGGTAAGTTTGGCTAATTACGGCGTCGACGTAGCGTTTGTTTCTAAACTTCCAGACCACGAAATAGGTCAATCTGCCGTAAATTCTTTAAGGAAATTCGGCGTCGATACCTCCAAAATAGTTCGTGGCGGCGAAAGAGTAGGTATTTATTATTGCGAAAAAGGGGCAAGTCAAAGACCGAGTAAGGTTATTTACGACAGAGCGTACAGTTCGATTGCGACTGCAAAAAAAGACGACTTTGACTGGGATAAAATTTTCGAGGGTGTTTCGTGGTTTCATTTTACCGGTATTACGCCCGCGCTTTCCGACGGCTTGGCGGAAATTACTTCGGAAGCCTTAAAAGTCGCGAAAAATAAAAATATTACCGTTTCGTGCGATCTTAACTTCCGTAAAAAATTGTGGAGCAAAGAAAAAGCGGGAAGGGTAATGGGCGAACTGTGCAACTACGTAGATTACTGTATCGCAAACGAAGAAGACGCTAAAGACGTTTTCGGTATTGCGGCGGATAATGCCGATATTTATGGCGGAAAACTTGACCGTGACGGCTATATATCGGTTGCCGAAAAGTTAACGCAGCGTTTTAATTTTAAGGGTGTTGCAATCACTCTTCGCGAAAGTAAGTCTGCAAACGATAACGACTGGTCGGGTATGTTTTATGCCGATAAAAAAGCAGTCTTTAGCAAAAAATATTCCGTCCATATCGTTGACAGAGTGGGTGGCGGAGATAGTTTCGGCGGCGGACTTATCTATTCGTTGCTTAACGGCCACGACGCTCGAAGTGCGATTGAATTTGCGGTCGCCGCAAGTTGCTTAAAGCACAGTATCGAAGGGGACTATAACCTTGTTTCCGAGAAAGAAGTCGAAGCACTTGTAGGCGGTAACGTTAGCGGAAGAGTACAAAGATGATATACGTCTAACGGCGACGATATACCGTTATCTGCGTTAACGGAAAAAAATACTACAGAGAGTATTAGAGATTGAAATGAATCTCGAATGGGCAATGTTAATCGCATATTATCGTGGATATATGGATGAAGTAAAGGAAAGCGATATTTATAAAAAGTACGAGAAAATGGCTGATGGTTATGACGTTATACTCGGATATATTGCTAACGATCGTATGTATCGCGTGATGAAGAGTTTTTTCGAAAAGGTAATAACCGATGCGGCACTTATTCATAGTCTTTCGGCATTAGACCTCGGTCGTCAATATGTTTGTAAGTCACAAAAGGCGTGCAAGCAACTTGAAATTATTGACAGAAAGGAATTATCCCCGCTTGAATTGG
>CAYNYV010000068.1:0-6570 GCA_964401515.1 uncultured Christensenella sp. | reverse complement strand
AAAATCGGCTTTTTCTTCAACAAAAGGTTCGTACATATTCGAGTTCTCCGCACCAGACAAGAATAATACGAACCCGACGGATAAAGCTCGGTTCGTATTATTTTTTGCAAGAGATTATTTCGGGATAAAGATTGATAGGTGAAACGAATATACAAACGCAGCCGAGTGAGAAATCGCTCGGCTTTTTCTATGTGCTTAAAACGTACTCCATTTTATATAAATCTCCGTTTTTCGCAACCTCAATCGCAACATATAAAAAAACGTGGCATCACAACCGCCGCTATACGGCCTACGATTAATTTTCCTTCGATTTTATAGCGTTTTGCTATCAAACTTTACAAAGACAATATATATTATTAACATATATAAAATGTTTTTACGGTTTTAAAAACCGTTGACAAATTGTTTTAAATATGTTAATATATTCGCGTATGAGAGATATGTGTACGAGCAATAAACACAAGTCATCAGTTGTTTATTATTCGTAAGGAGGGCACTCCAATGGGAACGATTATTAAATAAAAATAACCAATACCATTTTTTAATATAGTATTGACAATAATTATTTTAGGAGGAAAAATTATGAAAATATTTATCAAAAAACTTTTGTCATTAATTTTAATTACGACATTCGTCCTTTCTTTATTTTTAGTTAAAGTTTCACCTTTTACAACAGCATCGGCAAAAAACGATTTAAACAATTTATTCGGTATATCGTCTTTTTTAGAAAACGACGACGATGAAGAACCGAAAATACTCTACTATTTCAGCGATAGTACACACTGCACGACATACCGCCAAAATCTACTTGACTCCGAAATTGTCGATATATGCTATTTATACGACTGGTCCGACTATGATGATATGAAACAACGGATAATAGAGTATATGCGTGTAGGGGGTTACGACACAATTGCAGACGCTTATATCATTTTTGAATTATCAAAAGGCTTTCAGCGAGAAACCCCGGCTATCGGCAATGTTCTCTTCCCTGAGATTTTGCAATATTTATTTAGTCTATGGAAGCAAAACGGCTGTAACATTATGTTTATATGTAGCACCAACGAATCACGGCTCGGACCTTATAAAGATTTTCTTAATTATGTAGACTTACACGTAAACATCTCTTTATTCGACACGTTAATAACTAATGCATTTGATACTATTTCATTCTATGGTTATGATAATTGTTTGGACGACTACACCTTTATATTGGACTACACTTTGTCGAACGGAATTACAACAAATGATTATCACTGCGCTTGGTTTTTCTATAATTGGCTTATACCTTTGGTACGAAAAGCCTATAAGCAAGAAATATTGGTAGGCAAATCAAGTCGTGAACTATATTCCGATCACAACATAAAAATACTATGCTATTTGGGCAATAATGTTTTCTACGACGTAGAAGCTTGCTCCACAACGACATTCAGTGAAGACAACGCGGCAGATTTCATATCCTATTATATAACGCAAAAGAACGTTGTTGCGCTCGGAACGGATTGGTCCGGCGAAACGCTAACGGAAGAGTGGTTAGACATATTATATTATATACGCGGTATCGCTAACTACAATTTTCCTATTTACTTATGTAATTCCGATGGTTTCGATATATCATCGTACGATCAAACGAATCTGCTTGCAACAGGTGCGCCACAAGATATTTATAGTATCATGGTAGATTTTTTGGACGACGACATCTCTCGATATAGCAACGTCAGCGGTCAATGTATTCAAACTTATATACCGTTACCGAGCGGTCCGTCGGGATGGATGTATTATACGCCGATGACAGACGAAGAAATATCCCCGTGGATACTCTTCTTCCTTGACACTTCAAGCGAAGATCACGAAGACTACGACTACTACTATAATTATAGTTCGAATTGGTAGACAATCTTTTGAGAGTTTAAAAACAAACTGAAATATATCAAGTTTAAAAAAAGGAGAATATTTTAATGCGACGAAAAAAAATAATTATAACGGTTTCATCGATTTCGGTTTTATTGATCGCTGCGATCTGTCTATGTTTTTTTGCGTTTCGTAAGGACGAGGGCGTTTTGACTACTCCGACCGATTTAAAAATAGAAAATGAAATTTTATCTTGGAAAAACGTCGACGGTGCCGAGGGTTATATAGTAAAAATCAATGACGAAGAATACGAAACGGACACTAACGAACTCGATCTCTTTACAATCACCTATAATTACGTTACGTATAACATCAAGGTAATGGCGTTGGGCAATTTTGAAGACTCTTTCGATTCCGATTGGTCAACGGCTTACACCTATACGATAAATCAGCCTAACGATACAGCCTTTAAAGAAAACGACAGTAAGGACGGGTACGTAGTGTTTGCCGCCGGCGAAAAAAAAATATGCGGAAAACTTGTTGTCCCTTCTATAATTAACGGCAAACCCGTCACCGAGATATACGCAAACGCTTTTAAGGATTGTGCAGATATAACCTCGGTTTTAATACCTAATAGCGTAACGACTATAAACGCAAGTGCGTTCAGCGGTTGCACAAACTTAACGCGCGTGCAATTGCCAATGCAATTACAAACCGTAGAAACCGCTTGCTTTTACGATTGTAAAAAATTGACGGACGTATACCTTCCCGATAGCATAACAACAATCAATTACGAGGCATTCAAAAACTGCGAATCTTTAACGAATATCACCCTGCCGGATTCTTTAGTTGCATTGCGCGGCACTTGTTTCGAAGGTTGCAAGGCTCTAAAAGAAATAACCATACCTAAAGGAGTGGAAAACATCGGCTCGTCGGTTTTTTCAAACTGCGATAATTTATCAACCGTAACAGTAGACAATAATAATCGATTTTACACAAGCGAAGGGAACTGTATCTTGGCAAAAAACGACGATACTACCGTGTTATACGGTTATGGTTCTAATTGCGTTATTCCTATACGTACAAAAAAGATTAACACTTACGCCTTTTCCGGCAACACGGCGCTTAATTCAATCGTTATTCCCGAAAACGTTCAAGTCATAGGCGATTACGCATTTGTCGGATGCACAAATCTAAAATCAATCGTGTTAAACGAAGGTTTACTGCGAATCGGTGACGAAAACTTAGGTTACGATCACAACGTTTTCGGAAGATGCAATAATTTAACCGCATTACACTTACCGTCTACCGTAGAATATATCGAAGGAGATTTTTGCAGTCGCGCCGACAATCTAAAAAGTCTTACTATCGATAAAAACAATAAAGTTTTTAAAAGCGACGGGAATTGCATAATACGCAAAGATAACAACGAACTCGTTGCCGGTTGCGCCGCAAGCGTTATTCCGAATTACGTAAAAACAATAGGAAAAGGCGCTTTTAGGGGTTGCAAAATGAAAACAATCGAATTACCTAAAAACTTAACCGTTATCGGCGTTGCTGCTTTTGCGGGCAATACTATCGAAACAATAGAACTACCTAAATCGCTTACCTCTATCGAAAACTCGGCATTTTCCGATTGTTCGCTGCTAAAGGAAATCAATTTGCCTAACCGATTAACAAAGATTGGTAGTTGTGCTTTTGCTTCGTGCAAGGCAATCGAGAGTGTTGCCATACCGAAAAGCGTAACCGAAATCGGTGGATGCGCGTTTAAAGATTGCACAATAGCACTATCCGTTACCTTGCCGTGCACCGTAGTTTCTATCGAGTGCAATGCGTTCGACCATGCAACGATTTACACCGAAGCCGAAACCAAACTAAGCGGCTGGTTCACTACCCAAGACGAAAACTATAATGCTAACTATGGTTCGCCTTGGCACGGTTATTCTTCGGTTATTTACGATTGTACGTTCGAATACATAGACGGAATACCTTACGTGTCTTCGGTGGTTAATTCCGACATACCGTATGAGAGTGCAATAAAGATACCTTACCGCGACGGCTATGATTTCGAGGGATGGGCTGCGGATAAAGATACCCGTCAACTAGTAGCGGGAAAGTTCTTTACTACCATAACCGTCTTTATGGGAAGCGGTAAAACGGATGTTTGGGTAACGCTTAGCATTTTTTTAGACGAAAATTACAAAAATATTCCGCAAAAAACCGTACTTTACGCCGTATGGACAAAAAAGACGGATTAGATGTTTGAAACCTTTTACGGTTAGTCGCGATAAAAATGCATTTGCTTACGGCAAGTGCGTTTTTTATCATCTACCTTTAGGCTATTTTTTATTTTATATTCGCTATGCGTGCGGGCATAACTATGCGACAGCTAAACCGAGTTTTTTCTAAAACGATAAAAAAATCGAGAATTTTACAAAAAGCGAGTAAAAACGTTTGACTTTAAAAAAATATATTGCTAAAATCATAGCATATTCATATAGAGGCGCGGTGCTTAAAAGTAACTGCTTTCAAAACGGATTGTAGAAAGCAACGAAAGGATTCATCGCCGAAACGTTAGGTTTTTATCCGAAAAATCTATCGTTGGGCTGTAACGAAACACGCTACAGACTGTCGCAAAGGTTTTCTTTGCGGAGGGCTATTATGTAATCATTGTTTTATATTGATTATTTTGACTGTTTTCCGTACGACCTTTGCGCCGTACGGATTTTGTTTTGTTAAAAAAATTTTTTGGAGATATTTTACAATGAAAAAAACACTCAAACTTTTAAGTATGACGATGCTTGCAATCGTCCTTACCCTTTCCACGATGTCCTTTGTCGCTTGCGGCGGAAACGACGATACTGCGAATAAACTTTACGTAGGTATGGAATGCGGATATATTCCGTTTAACTATACTCAATTAGACGACAGCAACGGCGCCGTGAAAATTTCCAACGCACCGGGCTATGCGAACGGTTACGACGTAATGATCGCTAAAAAGATCGCAGAAAATTTAGGAAAAGAACTCGTTATCGTAAAATACGAATTTAACGCTTTGATAAGTGCCGTAAAAGCAGGCACGCTCGACTTTATCATCGCCGGTATGAGCCCCACTGCAGAAAGAAAAGAAGAAATCGACTTTTCAGATGCTTACTATGAAAGTCAACTCGTTATCGTCGTAAAAGCCGATGGTAAATACGCAAGTGCTACCTCTTTAAACGACTTTAACGGCGCAAATTTGGTTGCGCAAATAGGCACTTTCCACGACTTAGCCCTTCAAAATCAAGCGACTACCTACGGCATTAACCGCGGTACGCCTATGAAGGATTTCCCCGCAATGACCGTTGCGCTTAGCAAAGGCACTATCGACGGTTACGTCGCCGAAGAACCCGGCGCCATAGCCGATTGCGCAGCCGTTGAAGGCTTAACTTACGTTCATCTCGTTAATAATTCCACAGGTTTTACCGCTTCCGCAGAAGACGTTCAAATCGCCGTCGGATTAAAGAAAGGTTCCGAACTTTTATCTAAAGTTAACTACGCTTTGGCACAAATTTCCTCAGCGGAACGTCAAGAAATGATAGAACGCGCAATAGCACTTTCCACGGGTTCAAATATCGAAGACACGAGCACGGAAGAATAATTTGCAATAAAAAAACATAATTTAGGCTGAAGTTAAAATGAATTTTTTTACCAGTATAGGAAAAATACTTGCCGACTACTACCAAGATATTTTACAAGGCGTAGGTTATACGCTTTTGGTTTCATTGGTAAGCACGATTATCGGGCTTGTGCTCGGTATTTTAATAGGTATTTTTAAAACAATCCCCACCCCGAAAAATAAATTCATACGCACGTTAAAGAAAATTGCCGACGTTATTCTGACCGCTTATATCGAAGTTTTCCGCGGCACGCCGATGATGGTTCAGGCAATGGTTATTTTCTGGGGTATAGTAGAACTGCTTCCGAACCCCAAAATAGCACTTGAAATACAGTTTATCGTGCCGATGGGTATTTTAATCGTTTCCGTAAACACGGGCGCTTATATGGCTGAAATCGTAAGAGGCGGAATAATTTCTATCGACAAAGGTCAACAAGAAGGCGCCGCTTCTATCGGTATGACGCATTTTCAAACGATGTTCCACGTTGTCCTTCCGCAAGCGCTACGCAATATTTTGCCTTCCGTCGCAAACGAGTTCGTTATCAATATTAAAGATACTTCGGTACTTAACGTCATCGGATTTACGGAACTATACTTTCAAGCAAGAACAATAGAATCTGCTACGTATAAAACCTTCCCGACCTATCTTTTAGTCGCCGCTATCTATTTCGTGCTAACGTTTAGCATTACGAGGCTTTTACGCTTTATCGAAAAGAAAATGGACGGTAAAAAGGATTACGCGATAGTGGGTTCGCAAAATATGGACGCCGACTCTTACGCGAGAGAAAACAGTCTTAACGGAGGTAATAAATAATGTCCGATACGATTATCGAAATTAACCACCTTCAAAAAACCTTCGGCGAGCACGAAGTTTTAAAAGATATTAATTTTACCGTAAACCGCGGCGACGTTACTTGCATTATAGGCTCGTCGGGTAGCGGTAAAAGTACGCTTTTAAGATGTATCAACTTATTCGAAACGCCTACTTCCGGTGAAATTTTTGTGGACGGCGAAAACATCGTTAACGCCAAAAAGCCTAACGAATACAGAAAAAAGGTCGG
>CAYNYV010000067.1:0-6620 GCA_964401515.1 uncultured Christensenella sp. | reverse complement strand
GGAACTAGATAGATAGTCGCGCCAGACAGAACTCGGCTTATAGGTCAACTTGTTAAATCGTAAAAAACCGTCGATTTATCGACGGCTTTTTTTATGCCTTTTTTCTTAAAAAAGTAGTTGCGGCGGATGAAATAAATAAAGCCGCTATGTGGTAAATGCCGTTTTTAAAAAACCTATGTAGTCGCAAAAGTCCTTCTATAGGTCGATTATCGGCGCTTTTTATATGTTTTGAAAAAGTTTCGGCGGGTTTGTACAAGCGTACGCTGGACAAAGATTTGTCGCAACGGACATAAAAACATGCTTTAAGGCTAATCGGTGCGCTCCGCTATCGGGTTAAGTTTAATCGATAAAGTTTTATAAAAGGTTTGTTTGAATTGACAAAACGAACCTTTTTTGGTAATATTGTTTCGTAATACAAAATCATAAAAGAATTTATATCATGAAAAAGTCAAAGACTAAAAAAATCGTATGTTTGTCGCTTGCGGCGGTCGTTGCCGCGTTAATCGCTTACGGCGCCGTGTTTATTTGCAGGTTTATAGTTTTTGCCGATTACGAAACACGTGCGCGCGTAGACAAAAGAGCTTTAACCGTCGAATGCCTCGGCGACGATATGAAAATACTTATTTTATCCGATTTGCAGTTCGCAAATTACGTTGAAATGTCGTGGGCTTTTTCGGCGACGAAGCGTGCCGTTAAAAAGACGAAACCCGATCTTATTTTGACTACGGGAGATAACTTCGGTAATAAAGTTACCAAAAAGCATTTAAACGATTTTGTAAACTTTATGGATTCGTTCGGTATTTTATGGGGCGTGACTTTCGGTAATCACGATTATAATTCTCTGTTTTCTGCAGACGAATACGTTGTCGCTTGCCAAAACAGCCGTCACGGGATATTGTACGGTACCGAAATTTCGGAAAGTTGTAGCAATTACTATTACAAAATCGCATTTGGCGGAAAGGACGTAGCCGTGCTGTTTTGTATGGATACGAAGAAACAAGGCCTTACCGCCGAACACGTCAAGTGGTACGAGGACGCTTTAAAGAAAACATCTTCTTTTAAAGGGGAATTGTTGCCGAGTTTTGTATTTTTCCACATTCCGCCAAAAGAAACGGCGATTGCTGCAGAACTTTATGCAGCAGACAAGTCTATCGGAAGCGGAAATATCATAGAAGAAGTCGGTGTACAATATGCCGAGTCGGGTTTTTTCGATAAAGCGGCGGAACTAAAAAGCACAAAGGCAATTTTTTACGGGCACGACCATTTGAACAACGCGCATATCGTGTACCAGGGAATAGAACTTTGCTACGCGATGAAAACGGGTAAAGCCGTGTATTACGAAAAAGGCAGTACCGGTGCGACTTTGTTGACTATACAAAAAGACGGAACGTACGATATCGAAAGAATTTACGTTGCGTAAAATTTAGATTAAATTTTAATTTTATGGAGTTATTAATATGATTGTTACAGATATAACGCGTATAGGCGATCCCCAAATTTTATTGTACGACGGTAAGTATTATGCCTACGCGACGTCCGATAGTAAAGGTTTTTTGGTTTGGGAAAGCGACGATTTAACGCATTGGTCCGAACCGATGCGCTGCTTTAATGCAATCGATTATTGGGGAAAGTCACACTTTTGGGCGCCCGAAGTGGTGTTTCATAACGGTAAATTCGTTATGCATTATACCGCTAAAAGCAGAGAACTCGATTCGCTTCGTATAGGCGTAGCGGTTGCGGATAATCCTAAAGGTCCGTTTTTCGACGTGTACAATGCGCCGATGTTCGATTTCGGATACGCCGCCATCGACGCGTCGGTTCTTGTATGCGATGAGGGTAATTATTTGTATTACTCGCGCGATTGTGTCGAAAATTTCGTAAACGGGGTAAAAACAAGCCAAGTATATTGTATAGGGCTTGATGAAACTCTTACGAAAATCGTCGGCGAGCCTAAACTTATGACTACGCCCGAATACGACTACGAGTTAAAATCGGCGAATATCGCGCATTTATGGAACGAAGGTCCTTGCGTAATCTTCCGTGACGGCAAATATTTAATGAACTATTCTGCTAACTATTATGCAAGCAACGATTACGCCATTTGTCTTGCGGTTGCCGATAAGCCTATGGGACCGTGGAAAAAACCGACCTCTAACCCCGTTTTGTCTTGCCGTAAAGATTTGTTCGGCGCGGGACATAACGCATTTTTCTACGGAAAAGACGGATCTTTATATACTTCTTTTCACGTACAAACAAATCACGATAACCCGAGCGGCGACAGACGCGTCGTAATCGGCAAAGTTTCGTTTGTGGAAACCGACGGCGATATTTGCGAAGTCATCGACTGACGAGAGGCTGATTTTCGACAACTATTTATTCGTTGCGTCGACGGGGAGGTTGCAAATAAAAAACTGCAAAAGTGCCCCTATAGGTCGATTAACTTAACAACACTATAGGTGCTACGCACTCTTTTCCTTGCACGACTGAAGCGAATGAGTACAAATCCATTGACAGCTAGTATTATATAACTAAAAATTAATCGTATTGTAATTAGAAATAAAAAAGTGCCACTTTGGCACTAAAAAATAAAAAAGTGCCATTTTGGCACTAAAATGTTTTGATTTTTTCGATTGTAGTTATATTAAGTTTATTAACTTAATGCAAACGTTGGCTGCGGTAAGTTTATCGAAAACTTGCCGCGGCCTTTTTTCGTCTTATCGTTGCCGTTAAAGCGGCTTAAAAAAGGACGTCGATAAACTTTTTAGTTACAAAATTTTTTGTGATAATTTATATCAAAAACCATAAAAGTGGGACTATAGGTCGATTATTCGATGTTTTCTATATTATAGCAAAGCTCAAAAGTCAATGTCAAACACCACTTTTTAGAGTGAATTTTTGCTGTTTTTTTGCACATTTTTAGAGCGAATTGTTGCAAAAACTCGCTAAATTATGCGTTCTATAGGTTTTTAAAAGAAAAAATCGCAGGCGTTTAGGGTTAAAAATAAAACCGTTTTTTGCAAAAACAACTTACTTTTTGCAGTTTCGTCGGTACAGTAATAATATTCTGCTTGTTTTTACACTTTTTGTCGCTAAAATCAGTAATGACGTATAACGTCAAATGCTTTAAAAACTAAAAAACGGCGGTATAAGAATGCAATACAAAGATTGGTTAAACGACTGGCTTAAACTGTACGTTAAGCCTACGACGAAAACGAGAACTTACGAAAAATACAAACGACAAATTGAACTACGCATTTTACCTGCGCTGGGTGACTATGAATTGGACGATTTAAAGGCAATCGTTTTGCAACGCTTCACAGTCGATTTATCGGCAAAGGGTTTGTCCGCAAACACGGTCGACGGAATAGTGTCTTTGTTGAAAGCCTCGCTTAAACGTGCCGTTAAAACGGGTGTTGTCGGAAAGGACTTTTCAGACACTATCGTTCGCCCGAAAGGCAAAGAAAAACAAGTCGATTGTTTTACGAAAGACGAACAAAAGAAAATAGAACGGTATATCGTAGAAAAGAAAAACCCGCGGTACTTCGGCATTATTTTAACGCTGTATACGGGTTTGCGTATCGGAGAATTACTTGCGCTAACTTGGAACGACGTCGATTTACATAAAGGTATTATAACCGTTTCTAAGTCTTGCCGCGACGGTTGGCGCGGCGGCGAATATATAAAAATAGTCGACACGCCGAAAACGGAGAGTTCTACGCGCGTAATCCCTATCCCCAAACAGTTATTGTCGCATTTAAAGGCGTTAAAGAAAATATCGAAAAGCGATTTTATAATAAGCGGTAAAAACAAATACGGTGTAGGAGTGCGTTCTTATCAAAATACTTTCGATTTGCTATTGAAACGGCTTAATATATCGCATAAAGGTTTTCACTCGCTTCGCCATACCTTTGCAACGCGCGCTTTGGAATGCGGAATGGATATAAAAACTTTGTCTGAAATTTTAGGGCATAAAAACCCGACGATAACTTTAAAAAGATACGCCCACTCTGTGCTCGAACACAAAGCCGAAATGATGAATAAAGTCGGTAAATTATTGCAATAAAAACAAAATAGCGACGGATTTTTCCGCCGCGAAAAATTACATATATTAATCTAATCTATATAATTATTTTAGCACTTTGAAATAAAAAAGTCAACTATTTCTAAATACATCGCACGATTTTATTAAAAATAGCCGCATATTTTTTATATTTAACGATTTTACTGAAAAATGTATACATAGATTAGATTATTCTGCGTAGATAATCAATCGAACAAATTTACTCGTTAGGAGGCTAATATGAAAGGAAAGTTATCTTTGTTGGTTATTGCAATTGTTTGTTTAAGCTGTTTGTGTTTTTCGGCTTGCGAAAGCGATAAGCCGCATGAGCACAAATATAACGCTGTTATAACACAACCTACTTGTGAGGCTCAAGGATTCACGACACATGCTTGCGATTGCGGGGAATCTTACGTCGACGCATACGTTGATGCGGTCGGACACGATTACGGCGAATGGATTTCGAATGGTGACGGCATGCACACAAAAACGTGCCAAAACGACAATACTCATACCGTGACCGAAAATTGCTACGGCGGAAGCCCGACTTGCACCGAAAAAGCCGTGTGTGAAGTTTGTAAAGGTGAATACGGCGCTATCGGCGAACACGCTTATGCTTCTAGCTGGGCACACGACGAATCGGAACATTGGCACGAATGTTCTTGCGGCGACAAGAATGACAAGGAAAGTCATATTCCGTCGGCGGCGGCAACCGAAACCGACGACCAAACTTGTACGATATGCGGATACGTAATCGCGCCCGCTTTAGGACACGTGCATACCAACCATTTGAAAAAAGTAGAAGAAACCGAAAGTAGTTGTGCGGTTGAGGGCAATATCGAGTATTACGTTTGTTCGTGCGGTAAGTGGTTTACCGACGAAACCGCTATGACCGAAATAACCGATAAAACAACCGTCGCAACGGCTAAAAAGAGTCATTCCTTCACTTGTCAAAACTTGGGACAAACATACTTGCAATCCGCGGCGACTTGCACGGATAAAGCAGTTTATTTCTATTCTTGCGCTTGCGGTGAAAAAGGAACTGAAACTTTTGAGTACGGTGACGAACTCGGTCATGATTACGGAGAATGGAAAGAAAATACTGCAGCAACTTGTGCGAGCGAGGGCGTAGATATAAGAGTATGTAAACACGATGCGACTCATATCGAAACTCGATTGACTGAAAAGAAAAAACACAGTTATGTATCGGTGGTAACGCAACCTACTTGTACTACAAAGGGATATACGACCTACACTTGTAGTTGCGGCGATAGTTATATCGAAAATTACGTGGATGCAACCGGCATGCATAATTATATAAATAATTATTGTGCGGATTGCGGGCGTCAAAAAGTTTCGGAAGGTTTAGCGTATTTTGTTAATTCAGACGGTTCGACTTGCAAAATAACGGGCATAGGCGATTGTGTAGATACAGAACTTTTCATTCCGTCTACAATAGGTAATTATACTGTCGTCTCAATATCTTCTTCTGCGTTTTATAATTGTACAAACCTTACTGCGGTAACGGTTCCCGACAGCGTAACGTCGATCGGAAGCGGTGCTTTTAACGGGTGCTCTTCGTTGAAGGAAATTACAGTACCTTTTGTTGGGGCAAGTAAATCTGCTTCGGGCGCGCAAGCGGTGTTCGGTTACATATTCGGATATACTACTAAATCGTCATATGAATCCGTAAGCGGCGCAATTTATCAATACCAATGGTTGGACGGCACGAGTCGTAAATATAACTATTACTATATACCGACTAGCTTATTAAAAGTTGGGGTGACGGGCGGAGATATTTTCGATTACGCATTCTATAATTGCGAAGGACTAACAAGTGTGACGATAGGTAACGGCGTAACTTCTATTGGCTCCTCTGCTTTTTCTTGGTGTAGCGGCTTGACAAATATAACTATTCCCGACAGCGTTGCTTCTATTGGCTCCTCTGCTTTTTACGGTTGTAGCGGCTTAACAAGCGTAGTTATTCCCGATAGCGTTACTTCGATTGAAAGTCATGTGTTTTCACAATGCGACGGACTTACGAGCATAGAAATAGGATGCGGTGTAACGTCAATCAACGCCGAAGCTTTTGTGAAAAGTTGTAACTTAACGAACATTACGGTCAATGCAAAAAACGAAACGTATTATGTCGTAAATAATTGTTTGATAGAAAAAACGACTAAAACTTTGATTTGGGGATGCGATAACAGTGTTATTCCCGACGATAGAAGCATAACTTCGATTGGCGGATATGCCTTTGAAGGATGTGCGTTGTTAACGAATATAACTATACCCTATGGTGTAACGTCGATAGGGCAACACGCGTTTGACGGATGTTCGTCGTTAACTGATGTTGTTATACCTAATAGCGTAACTTTGATTGGCAGCGGTGCGTTTTGTAATTGTATCGGTTTAACGAGTGTTACGTTGGGCAATAGCGTAGCAAAAATCGGATCTTCGGCGTTTAGCGGTTGTACTAGTTTAACGAGTATTACGATACCCGCTAGAGTTGCAAGCAACTAATCATGTCAAACGAATTATAGACGAAACAGAGTCAATA
>CAYNYV010000066.1:0-7520 GCA_964401515.1 uncultured Christensenella sp. | reverse complement strand
ACTATTTTCCTCTTTTGCTTACAAACCCCACCCCAACATTTGACATAGAGCCACTAATTTTAGGATAGCAAAAAGGGCTCCTTTGAAAGGAACCCTTTTTTATTATACAGCGCAAGTGGGAATAAGCATAAATAATAAAAATAGTATAAATAATATTCCTAAGACGATACACATGGGTAAAATCATAAGTTTTACCGTGGACCAATAAGTCCGCCATTTGTCGCCGAACTTAGACGGACGTTTTTGAACGTCGCGATAGGTTTGCGAACTCTTTTGTTCTCTGCTTTTCGGTATTATCGGATTAAATGTTCCGCCGACGCCGCTCATATCGCTTATGGTGGAATTATCGTCGTAATATATTATTTTTTCCTTTTTCTTTTTTGCGCTTTTATCTTTATTTTTATTCATTGTTCGTCTTTACCGCAAAAGTGGCAAGCAACAAAGTGCCCTTTTGAATATTCTTTATATTCGGGGGCGATGTGCTTACAGATTTCCTGCGCTTTAGGGCAACGCGTATGGAACTTGCAGCCTTTAGGCATATTTGCAGGAGACGGTATATCGCCTTTTAATATAACCCTTTGCGATTTCGCTTCGGGATCGGGGTTCGGTACCGCCGAGAACAAAGCGTTGGTATAAGGATGCAAAGGATTGTTGAAAATTTCGTCCTTTTCGCCGAATTCGACCATCGAGCCCAAATACATTACGCCGATTTTGTCGGAAATGTATTTAACGACCGACAAATCGTGCGAAATAAACAAATAGGTAAGTTTTCTTTCCTTTTGCAACTTCTTTAAAAGATTTATAATTTGGGCTTGAATAGATACGTCGAGCGCCGAAACGGGCTCGTCGCAAACAACGAGTTTAGGATTAACCGACAAAGCCCTTGCAATACAAATACGCTGACGTTGTCCACCGGAAAATTCGTGCGGGTATCTTTCGTAGTAATAATCGCGAAGTCCGCAGCTTTCCATTAAATCGAGGACGTAATCTTTTACTTGTTCTTCGGGAACGATGTTGTGAACCCTAACGGGCTCAGCCAAAATGCCGCCGACGGTACTCCTCGGCGGAAGCGACGAATAAGGATCTTGGAAAACAATTTGCATTTCCGTCCTTAAAGAACGCATTTGCTTAGAGGAATAGTTTGCGATGTCCTGTCCGCGGAAAAATATCTGTCCCGCGGTAGGCTGGTGCAACTTTAAAATGGTTCTGCCCATTGTGGTTTTGCCGCAGCCCGATTCGCCGACGATACCCAAAGTTTCACCCTCGTGAAGAACGAAAGACACGTCGTCGACAGCCTTTAAAACCGATAAAGGCTTGCCCATAAGCGTCTTTTTTAAAACGAAATGCTTTTTTAAATGTCTGACTTCCAAAATAGCGTCGGGATCGGGCGGAAGAAGTTTGTCTTGTTCTGCCTTCGCGTCTTTTTCCTGTTGTTCGTTAAGCGCTTCTTGTTCGTCGTCGAACTGAGAAAAATCACCGCTATTCCGAGTATTATCGAGTTTTAAATTTTCTTGTTCCATTTTAATCTTCCTTAGGTTCGTATAGGTGGCAAGCGACAAAATGAGTGGGGCTTACTTGACGCATACAAGGATATTCGCCCGAACATTTATCGGTGCATTGACGGCATCTTTCCTTAAAATAGCAGTAGTTAGGCATATTTATAGGATTGGGAACGTTGCCCGGTATGTTATACAAACTGTCGCTCGACGAATTCATCGTGGGTTTGGATTTTTGTAAGCCTTGCGTGTAAGGATGCAACGGATTACGGAAAATTTCCAAAGCCGTGCCTTGCTCGATGATTCTGCCCGCATACATTACGACGACGTAATCGGCCATTTCGGCAATAACGCCCAAGTCGTGGGTTATTAATAATATCGAACCGTTAATTCTCGTCTTTAAGTCGTTAAATAAATCGAGTATTTGCGCTTGAATGGTAACGTCTAACGCGGTCGTGGGCTCGTCCGCAATAATAAGACGTGGTTCGCACGCAAGCGCCATCGCTATCATTACGCGTTGACGCATACCGCCCGATAATTCGTGCGGGTAAGAAGCGTAAACCCTTTCGGGCATCGCGATACCGACCATATTAAGCATATCTATAGAACGCTGTTTGGCGGATTCCTTGGTGGCGCCCGGAATATGTAAAAGCGTTACTTCGTCAAGTTGGTTACCGATAGTGAAAACGGGGTTCAAACTTGTCATAGGTTCTTGGAAAACCATAGATATTTGTCGTCCGCGAAGTCTGTACATTTCCTTAATAGGCATTTTTGCTATGTCGTAACAAGCCTCGACCTTTTCGTAACCCGCGATAACGGGCTTGGTTACTTCCTTGCCGTTTTCGATAACCGTTTCGTTAACGGTATTGCCGTTTTCGTCGGTTTTATAAATAGGGATAGGTTTTTCGTTTTCGTCAAGCTTGTAGTCGTATGCTTTAAACCTTATCGCGCCGTCGACTATTTGCCCCGACGGGCCTTGTAACAAGCGCATAACGGACATTGCGGTAACGGACTTGCCGCAACCCGACTCCCCTACGACGCCGACCGTTGAATTTACCGGAATGTTAAATGTTACGCCGTTTACCGCTTTGACAACGCCTTGGTCGGTAAAAAAGTAACTGTGAAGATCTTCGACCTCTAAAATATTGCGGTCGTCCTTCATTTCGGTCTTAAAATAAGACTCGGAAACTTTTTGCGTTTTCGCTTTTTCAAGGCGGCGCATTTCTTTGGCGTTTGCCTTGGCGATTTCCCTTACTTCCTTACCCGTTAGGTAATGTTTTTTGATTTCTTCGTCTCTACCGCTCTCGCCTTTTTTGAATTTATTGATAATATCTTTGAAACCCATAATTATCTCCTCTGTTTAGGATCGAGTGCGTCTCTTAATCCGTCGCCGATAAAGTTGAAACCGAGTACCGCGATAATAATACAGATTCCCGGTGGTCCCCAAACGTTAAAGTAGTTTTGTAAAATATCATTTCTTCTCGAAATTACCTCAACCATAGTTCCCCATGACGAATAGGGTGCGGGAACGCCGAGGTTCAAGTACGACAAGGTGGATTCGTACAAAATCATACTACCCAAAGACAATGTCATAGAAACCAAAATCTGCGGTAAAATATTGGGGATTAAGTGTTTAAAAATCTTCCTCGGCGTGGAAAAGCCCATTGCTTCGGCGGCAACCATATATTCTTGTTCCCTTAAGAACAAAATTTGACCTCTTACGAGCCGAGCCATGCCCGTCCAAGAAAACAACGATAAAATACCCATGAGAACATAGATATAATATATTTGATTTATACCTATTGCTTCAAGAACGGTACCGATGATAAGCATCAAAGGGAGCGTCGGCAAACACATCAAAATATCGCATATTCTCATTATGATATTATCTACTATTCCGCCGTAAAACCCTGCTATACCGCCCATTACAATGCCGAGCGCAGATGTTAAAAATACAGCCAGAAAACTAATGAGAAGCGAACGTCTGCCTCCGTACATAAGTCTCGCCAAAATATCCATACCAGCTTCATCGGTTCCAAGGGGGTGACTTCCCGATGGTTCCGCAAGTTTATTAATGTCGTAACCGGCAACTATTAACTGTTTGAATTTATTACCGTCTTCGTCGGTTATTTCATATGTAAAGTAGTCCTTTGCTCCCGTTTTATCGGTATCGGTTTCACCCCATTGATTGTAAAACACTGGCCCTAACCAACAAAATAGGAACAAGGCGGCAAGCATTATAAGCCCTGCAACAGACAGTTTCGAACGTAAAAATCTGCGCATAACCATGCGTCCCGGCGACATCAGTTTGACGTTTTTATCAAGAGGTTTATCCGTGTCTTGCGCAAGGTCTTCTTTTAAAAATTCTTGTTCTAACATCTTTTCTTCCATAGTAACACCTTTAAGCAAGTTTAACGCGCGGATCGACCACTGCGTACATAAGATCTGACAGCAAAACGCCTAAAACACTAAGTACGGCAAGGAACATATTATATGTCATTATGACGGGGATATCGCCTTGTTGCATTGCATTTAACGCATAACTTCCGATACCCGTCAAGTCAAATACTTGTTCTGTTATCATTGCACCCGAAAAAAGCGAAGGTATAAGTCCCGCCAACCCCGTTACGAGAGGTATCATGGTGTTTCTGAAGGCGTGTTTATATATGACACGTGATTCGTTTAAACCTTTTGCCCTTGCCGTACGTATATAATCGGCGTTTAAAACCTCGAGCATGTTAGTTCTCGTCATTCTCATACGGGAGCCGATGCTTAAAATTACAACGGTCAATATAGGTAAGAACATATGTCTCAAATAGTCGGATATCTCAGCCCCTTTCGACACATACGGCAAAAGGTTCGGATCCTTCATACCGGATACGGGAAACCACCCGAGTTTGTTAGCGAAAATGTTTTTCAACATCTGCCCGAAGAAAAACGACGGAAGCGATATACCTATGAGAACAAGTACCGTAACAAGATAATCACGGAAGGAATATTGATGCGTCGCTGCCGTTACGCCCAACGGAATGGCAATTAAAAATTCAAAAACCGTAGCGATTGCAGCAACGAAAAACGACGTACCGATTCTATCTGCCGAAAAAATCTCATCGATAACAGGACGATGGTTTATAAAACTTGTACCGAAGTCCAGGCGGACGACATTGCCTAGCCATGTAAAATAACCCTGCAATATCGTACCGTCCAATCCGTACGCTTTATACATTTCCGCTATAAATTCATCTGTTACGTTTACGCCCGTTTGCGCTAAAGCATTTATCTTTGATTCGATAAAATCTGTTGGCATGCAACGAAGCAACGCATAAAGAATTAGGGATACGCCTAAAAGTATTAAAATGGAAACCCCTATTCTCTTAAGAATATATTTAAACATTTCGTACCTTAGCAAACCACTGTTCAGTGATTCTAATTATTTTACTATTTCTAATTCCCAAACTTTTTCAAGCGGGGAAGTAAACGGGTTAACGTCTTCTTGGAAGCCTTTTACCGTTTTCGAGTTATATGCATATAAATTTTGACGTTGGTAAACAGGCATTTCTACCGCTAAATCGAGTACGTATCCCATTGCCTGTTCGTAAAGTTCGGTACGTCTTGTTTGATCGGTAATTTCACGTGCTTCGTCGATTATGGTACTTAAATTATTGATAATACGCGTTTCTTCGGAATATTGCTGAGGAGCCGCTTTTATTTCGCGATAACCCCAAGCGTAAACAGAAGTTGCCGTCGAATTTTTGTGGTATACTTGATACATATCGGGATCGATTGTAGAGCCCCATGCGGCAGCCCATACGGATAAGGAGCCTGTTGCAAGTTTCGTAAGCGCTTGGGAATCGGCTTTAACTTCTACTTCCCAACCGCATTTTTCATTAAGAATTTTTTGCGCTTGTAAAAATACGGGATATACGGGGTGTTCGGAGATAGATGAACCTGCAATGGTAAAGGTAATTTTTAAATCGGAAGACCCCTCCAAGACACCGGCAGCAGCCATATAATCTTTAATCTTTTTAACTGCATCATCTTCAGACTTCCATTGCGTATAATCGTGTCCGTTTTGTTTGGAACCGTTTGCTTTAGAACCGCCCTCCCAAGGATAAGCCCAACTTTCCATCGACATAGGCCAATCGATGTTTTTTGCTGTACCCGATTTGTAATATTCGAGTGCCAAACTCGTCTGCATAGCGGACATTATAGCCTTACGGATATTGATATTTTTGACTTTGCCCGCATTAATACCTATATAGCCGTAACCTAATTGCCAAGCGTACATGGATTTGTAGCCTTTTTCCTCAAGTGTTTCAAGTCTGTTCGCGTTATCCAACGTAAATTGAGGCGTTACATAATCGACTTCGCCCGCGACGAGTTTATCTATCGCGTTTGAAGAACTACCGATAACGAAATGAATTCTGTCGGCTTTTACTTCGAACATAAAATTAGGATTCTTTTTGAAGTAAACGATGTTGCTTGCAACAAATTTGGAACCGCTCGGATTATCGCTATCGTTTTCGTCCGTAGCCATAAAAGGACCTGCGCCTACCGGGACTTCTTGATGTTCTTTCTTTTGAATGACATCAGACTGAAACTCGCTGGACGACCACTCGACGCCGAATTTATTATTAGCGATATCGATTTCCAGACCGCTATAGTAGTGTGCGGGGGCAACGGTAAAGCCGAAGTTGTAAATCGCCTTAGGGTCTACGCCATTAATAGTGATTTCGAGAACATCGTAAGCATTGTTGTCGGTAGGTTCGCCGTTTTCGTTATGGTTATGTGCAACGTTATACGTTGTCCCCTTTATAACGACTTTTTCAACGTCGGTAGTATGACCTAAAGATACGATACCCGAAATATTGGTAATCAAAAGCGAATCGCCTTTTAAATTGCCGTGGAGCAAAATATCCTTAGCGTCGGCGGCAAACTTTGTTTGCAACGTGCCCGCTGTACCCCAGAAAGTAAGTATGTTTTCGAGTTTTGATTCAACGTTGTCGCTATAAATAAGATTTATTGCTTCTTCCTTTGTCTTTTCACGATTTTCGGACGAAACCATAGCAGCCACTTCGTTTTCAAAACCGACAATTTTTGTTTTGTCGTCTCTGCTAGTCCCCTCTATTTTTGCGTATTTGGGAGTGATCTTTCCTTCGTACAACAAGAATTTAAAAATATCGCTTTCGAGTTTCGATTGCCATTCGTTATAAGGAGCCTTCGTTAAATCATAAGATTCCTTAGCAGCGTTAAAATCGGACTCCAATTCTTCTTTAAAAGTATCTAAAGCGAATTCATAGTCGGCTAAAAGTTGAGCATTAAAATCCTTTGTTTCCCAATCGGCAGTTGCCGCTACGGCTTTTTTATAAGCCTCGGAAACGTTCCACTTAGCAATCGCCGCCTTCATGTCTGCTTCGGATAAAAAGTACGAAGATTGACTACCTTGAACAAGTCCTGCTTTTTTATAAACCTTTATTAATTCGTTAATTCTGTTTTGAGCGCGGCTTTCTGCATTGGCAGATAAAGTTTCTTCTTCGCCCGAACCGCTACTTGACAGATTCTTTTGAGTTCTGTAATTAGTTAAACCTTTAATATCGATGGAATACATCGTCGACGAACCGGTGTAAACGGGATCTAAGTACTCGTACATATTAAAGAGTACGTCGTTCATGGTTAAAGGTTTTCCGTCGGAGAATTTGAGACCGTTTTTAATGACGAAGGTATAGACGGTTTCGCTTTGATCGACACTCTCTTGATAATCGAAAGCCTTAACGACCGTTGCGTATTCGTCACCCGCTACGGTTTTACCATTACTGTCGGTCGTAAGCATGCCTATCTGCGTCATTCCGATAACGTCTTGGTCGGAACCCGACGTAGCGTAGAAAGGATTGAAAAGTCCGCTTAACTCTTCGGACATAATGTTAATGCTGGTTTTCTCTTTTTTGGTTTTACCGCAAAAGGAGACCGATAAAACGATAGTCGCTATCAAAACAACGGCAACCGCGCTTGCTATAATCGCTATAA
>CAYNYV010000065.1:0-8063 GCA_964401515.1 uncultured Christensenella sp. | reverse complement strand
TTTTATCTTTAACGAAATTATAAAGTGATTTATAATCGCAAAGATATTCATTGTCTGCGTCTTCAAAATTTATGGATATTATTTGATTTTCTTCAACACCGTTTTGCATTAAATAATCTTTATAAAGTTCAAAAAGTGTAGATTTCCCACATCTTCTTATGCCGCTAACAACTTTTATCACTTCGCGGTCTTTCCAATCCGCAAGAAATTTCAGATACGACGGTCTTTCTATCATAATATGATCTCCTTTTATGCTTATAGGAATTATAACGCAATATCCGTCAAAAGTCAACAAAAGTTGGAAGTAAAATTCCAACTTTTTATAAAAACGCACAAAGTTGGAAATACAGTTCCAACTTTTTGACAAAAATGTAAAAGAAATAACAATACGGAAGAAAACAAAAACTACGCCGCCTTTGAAAAACTAAATATCTTGATAAAAGAAAAAATCCCAGATAGGAAAATTTTCTTCCGGTTTGAGGTCTAAAATAATAGTTTTGTAAAAAGTTTTACAAATAATTACTTTTTATTAAAACGCAAAAGTCTGTCTTTAGGTCGATAATCGGCTTATAGGCAGACTTTTGTGGTGAAAATTACAATTTTTCGGACGCAAGATCGACAGATAAAAACGGTGTGAAGTAGAAAGGAAGCGTTAAAAGTTTTTTGCTTTCGTCGTATCCGTAGTTGTTTCGGGATATTTTTAAGGCATATTCGAACTTGTTGTGATTTAAAAATTTTTCAAGCGAATTAAGCGTTCCCCTTCCCTTTTTTACGTCGACGGGATAAAGTTTGCTGTCGAAGTCTCCTTATTTTACCATAAATACATCTACGTCTCGATAAATTACGGATGTCGGAAATTAAAATTCCGCCAAAAAGGCGGTTAAAATAAAAAAGACGGCAAAAAAATTTGCATTAGCGGAATATTTGGTGTATAATTAAGAAAAATAAATTTAACGGAGGGCAAAATTATGCCATTAGTTAACTCTAAAAAAATGTTTGAAGCCGCTTATAAAAACGGTTTCGCTATCGGCGCGTTCAACGTAAACAATATGGAAATCGTTCAAGCGATTACCGAAGCGTGCAAAGAAGAAAACGCACCCGTTATATTACAAGTATCCAAGGGCGCAAGGGCTTACGCTAACCACACTTACTTAGTTAAGCTAGTCGAAGCGGCTGCCATCGAATGCCCTAATATCCCCATCGTACTTCACTTAGACCACGGTCCCGACTTCGAAACCTGCAAAGCGTGCATCGACGGCGGATTTACTTCCGTTATGATCGACGGTAGTTCTCTTCCTTTCGAAGAAAACGTCGCGCTTACCAAAAAAGTTTGCGAATACGCGCATAACCACGTTCCTTACGTAACCGTAGAGGGCGAATTAGGCACTTTGTCCGGTATCGAAGACGAAGTCAGCCACGAAGTAGGTTCTTATACCCGTCCCGAAGAAGTTATCGAGTTCGTTGAAAGAACGGGCGTTGACTCCTTGGCGATTGCTATAGGTACGTCTCACGGCGCGTATAAGTTCACGCCGGAACAATGCACCGTAAACGAAAACGGCGTTTTGGTTCCCCCCGCGCTTAGATTCGATATTTTGGAAGAAGTTTCCAAAAAACTTCCTAACTTCCCCATCGTTTTACACGGTTCTTCGTCCGTTCCTCAAGATTACGTTAAGATGATTAACGAAAACGGCGGCAAGATGCCCAACGCTATCGGCGTACCCGAAGAACAACTTCGCGAAGCGGCTAAACTTTCCGTTTGCAAAATCAATATCGACTCCGACCTTCGTTTGGCTATGACCGGTACCATCCGTAAATTCTTTAACGAACAACCTTCTAAGTTCGATCCGAGGGAATACTTAAAACCCGCTCGTGCTAACATCAAAGAACTCGTTCGTCATAAATTAAGAGACGTCTTAGGTTGCGCAGGTCAAGCCGATATTTGCAAATAGTCGACCTATAGGCTAACTTTTAAAATATTTTAGCGGCTGTCGCCCTTTTTCGGCGACAGCCGTTTTCCGTAAAAACCAACGTAAATTACTAATAGCAAAAGTCCGTCTATACGTCGAATAATCGGCTTATAGGCGGACTTTCTACTTTATCTAAACAATTTCTTCGGTTTATTAACTAAAAAACAAGCGATTGTTTCCGTTCGGCTTTTCTATTAAATTCGTAAGCACATAAAAACGTAAAGTCGTATTCTTTAAAAAAGTAAGCGGTAAGGCTATATAAAAACACGTTGGTTTAAACCTCACGGTCCGTGTTTCGATAATTATAAATATATCGCGAAGGCGATACGCCCTTATGTTTTGTAAACTCGGAAGAAAAATATTTGTAATCGCTATATCCGGATAAATAAGCGACTTCTTTCAAAGAATAATACCCCGTCGATATCAAACCTACGGCATTTTGTATTCGCAAGCATACGATATATTTCTGAGGCGAAGTACCGTATTCTTTTTTAAAAAGTTTTCTGAAATAGACTTCACTCATAAAAGATTGCTCGGCTATCTCTTTGATGGTGAGATCGCATCTTTTATAGTTATCTAAAAGATAGTTTACCGAGTTTTGTATGACGGAATTTGAATTTTTAGGAACAAAATTTCGGATATGGCATTCTGCCAATATTTCGTAAAGAATCGCAGAGCAACGATACTTATACCCCGCCTCTTTTTTATTCCAGCGTTGCAATATCTCGGCAAAGAGGCTCTCAAAAACATCCGGACGTTGCGGTACGAAAGTTTCGATTTCTTGCGTGCTATAATTTGTCATATCGAAATGAATTACTATCATTTCGTCTACGTCGGAAATTCTGTTGTAATCGAGTCTTGCCGGAACGAATGAAACAGAATTATCCGTTATACGATATTCCTTAGTAGCAGTTTTTAATATGGTATCGGCGTGGGTGCGAAAAGATAAAGCGTTGAAATTTCGACCGTGATTAAAAAGATTGACTTTTTTCTGTTTTAATTCGATGACGTCCAAAATATTAAACGAAATCGATTCTTTTTCGAAAAACATGATTTATCCCCTTTATTACGCTTAGTATTGTACCCGATTTGTTTCGAAAAGTCAACCTTTATTATCAATTAAAGGGTTGCTTTTTAACGTCTTACGTGTTTTAATATAAGAAAAAACGCGGAGGATAAAATAATGACGGACAGAAGAAAGGTTTTAGAACTTTTCGAAAAGCAAAACGATTACCTAAACGAAAAAGTTACGTACGGCATAGAGCATTACAGAAAAGGTGACGCAAAAATCACGTTTGTAGACTCAAACGGAGCACCCGTACCAAACGTAAGCGTGAAAATAAACCAAAAATCCCACGAATTCAGATTCGGCGCCAACATTTTTATGCTTGACGAACTTGAGAGCGAAGAAAAGAATCGAGCCTATAAAAAATATTTTTCCGACGTATTTAATATGGCAACGCTTCCCTTCTATTGGGACACATTAGAACCCGAAAGGGGTAAGCCACGCTATAAAAAAGACAGTCCCAAGGTTTACAGAAGACCTTCAATCGACCTATGTATCGAGTTTTGCGAAAAGCACAATATCGAACCGCGCGAGCACGCGCTTGCATACGACCAATTCTTTCCGAAATGGCTGTATAATGCAAGCGTCGACGAGGTAAAGCGAGAACTTGAAAAACGATTTGCCGAGATTTCCGATCGATACGCGGACAAGATACCGACGATAGAAGTCACGAACGAAATGTCGTGGGAAAAAGGAAAAACAAGTTTTTACGACGAACCCGACTACGTCGAGTGGTGTTTTAAACTAGCCGAAAAATATTTTCCGAACAATAAGCTCGCAATCAACGATTGTACGGACTGTTGGGCGGACAGAGGGCGCGCGACCGACCGATATTACTCCTACGTTGAAGCCAATATGCTCAAGGGCGCAAGAATAGACGCAATCGGTATGCAGTACCATCTATTCAACAACGCGGAACAGGAATATGAAAAAACCAGATTAACCCTAAACCCCGAAAGTCTATACCGCCGTATGGATCTATATTCGAATTTAGGCAAGCCTTTGCAGATTTCCGAAGTTACGGTACCGGCGTATTCTTGGAAAGCGGACGACGAAGCGATACAGGCAGAGATTATAGAAAAACTTTATTCTATTTGGTTCTCGCACCCAAACGTCGAGCAAATCGCCTATTGGAATCTAGTGGACGGCTACGCTCATCTTTGGGATCCCGATCCCGAAAAAATCAAAGCGTCGCAAGGAAATATGGCGCTTGGCGAAAATTATTATTACGGCGGACTGCTCAGATTCGACCTTTCCCCTAAGCCTGCCTATTTAAAGATTAAAGAACTTACGCAAAAGCGTTGGCATACCGAAACCGAACTTGTCGCCGACGAATGCGGAAAGGTAAATTTCAGAGGTTTTTACGGCGATTACGACGTGGAAATAACGCTAAACGGAAAAACCGTTACAAAAGAAATCACGTTATCAAAGAAATCTAATAGTGTATTTGTAATTGAGATATGACAAAGGAAATATTAATTATACTTGCCTGCGTGCCGCTTTACGTAGCGAACTCTTTTTGCGACAAAGCAACTTCGTCGAAATTCGGCGGCGGTTACAACTATACATATAACAATATCAAATTTTTTATTTGTAGTTTATGTATGCTTCCCGTATTGTTTTTTGACGGTGCTCCGAAATTCGAATGGGGCTGCGTTACGTGCGGCGTTGCGTGCGGCGTAATGTACGTTGTCAATAAAACGGTCATGATTAAAGGATATGAACGAACCTCGGTTGCGTTTATGACGCTTTGCCACGCTTCGGGAATGATACTTCCTTGCGTGTTGGGGCATTTTATCTGGTCGGAAGAATTAAGCGTAATTGCAATAATCGGTATAGTATCGGCTATTGTTTCTATCGTATTATTGAAAGATACAAAAAAAGAGAAAAAAGGATTTGATAAAACAGGGATTATTCTCGGCGCCGTCATCTTCATAACGAGCGGAGGCGTTATGATCGTGCAAAAAACAATGGGTATCTATTTTTACGAACAAAGCGTAATCGCTTATAACTTTTACTCTTTTATCGTTGCTTTTCTCATCCTATGCGTTTTTCCGAAACCGAAAAAAGCATCGAATCCCAATACAAAACACATGTGGTTTTTTGCCGCAGGAAGCGCTATTTCCCTTTCCGTCATAAGTTTAGTCATGACAAGCCTTGCGGGGAGCGTTCCGTCGGTCATTCTTTTTCCGCTGTTTAACGGATTAGGAATTATATTCGTATGTATCGGCTCCATATTTGCATTTAAGGAAAAACTAACGGCTAAAAAGATAATAGGACTGATTCTTGGTATTTTAGGACTTTGTCTCACAAATTTTTAGCGAACGCCATAAACGCTTTCGTCGACGTGCGTTTAAATCTATGGATAAGAAATTTAACTTATACAAAATACCCATTAAAAGGTGTAAATAATTTCCCGATAAACCTTTGAAAAGGTGCAAATAACTTGTTGAAAAACATTGCAAAAGGTGCAAACAACTTGTCAAAAAACCTTGAAAAAAGTGCAAATAACTCGTTGGAAAACCTCTAAAAGGCACAATAATTTCTTGAAAACACTTACCTAAAGGCGCAGCAAAACCTTCCTTTCTCCTTGCACAGATGAAGCAATAAAAGGCCCCGCAAAAAAGGCGTCCAAAAAAAAGCTCCAAGAAAAAAGGGCTCAAAGAAAAAGGCCTCCTTGTGTAAAGGAGGCTCCGACGTAGTCGGTGGAGGATTGTCAATTATATAATTCTCAGAAATCCTTATACGCCGTCCCTGTGCAAGGGAAGGTGCCAACGTAGTTGGCGGAAGGGTTGTAAAAAAGCTTGATTACTTAAAAAGTCCGTCTATAAGCCGATTATAAGGCTTTTTTATTTTAAGACAGTCCGCCTTTTTTAACGTATTCGGCGACTAAGTCGCGTGCGTAAATCGGGGTTTCGCTGTACTTTTCGATAACGGTAAGATGATTGGGCGCATAATCGGAAGTATAAGTATCGACGACGATATAATAGGTTGCGTCATTATCGATATTCCCCTCGTTTGCGTTACCGAAAGAAGAATAACTGCAATAATAATTATCGTTTGCAGTAAACACGAATTTTGTCGACAAATAATAGCCTGAAATCGAGCACAAAACGATTTCGTTATCGAAAGGCAGAACAGACTGAATATCTTTATAGCACAAATATCCCGCATAGAAATTATACGGCGAACGTGCGCTCAAAAAGCCGCCGCCCAAAAAGATATCGTACTTATCCCCCCACTTTTCAAGCCCGACTTCCAAGTAAAGATCGGCGCAAAGGTTTTTAATAAAAGTAGAGTTACGCTTAGCCGCATTGTATCCGATCGGTTCGTTAATGGGACCGATTTCGTCGGCATATTTTACAAACAGTTTATCGGTTTCGTCGTCTTTGTCGTCAAAAATTGCGGCAACCGAGTCGTTTCTGACTTTATTAACGGTTACGTCGCCCGTCTTTGTGTTGTAATCCATATCGATTGCAGATACGTATTGACGACTCGAACCGCCTTGAACGTGATATACGCCGTATTCGTCTTTGTAGACATAACTTTTGTGCGTATGCGCTTCTAAAACAACGTCGACGTAACCGTTTGACAAACTTACGTCGTAAAAATCGGCTATTTTGCTGCTGTAAAGCGTTTGCGTGTTTCCGTCGACGTCTTTTACCGCACTACCGTAGCCGTCGTGCAAGGAATATATTATAATGTCGGCGCCTTGACTTTTTAAACTTTCCGATTCCGCCTTGACAAGCGCCGTCAAATCGGCGCCCGTTTTGAAATAATAATCGCTTACCTTGCTTGAAGAAATCGAACTGTAGCAATCGCCTATCGCGCCGATAATGCCGACGGTAACGTCTTTTGTTTCGATAAGCGCGCTTGATTGAAAAGGCTCGGCACGCTCGTCGGTCGATTTTTCGTAAACGTTAATGGCTAAGAAAGGAAAATCCGCAAGTTCGGCATTCGTCTTTATTGCGTCAATGCCCCAATCAAATTCGTGATTACCCATCGTCATTGAAGAAAACCCGACCAAATTCATCCATTCGGTAACGATTTTTCCTTTAGTATTGTTTGATTCCGACGAGCCTTGCCACATGTCGCCGCTCGAAATAAACAGAGCGTTGTCATTGTAACTTTTCATTCTGTTAAAGTAGGTGGTAAGGTTTGTTATACCGCTTCCGTCGCTGTCCAAAATAGCACCGTGCACGTCGTTTACCGCATAAATATCGACGTTTACAAGATTTTCGCGCCAGCCGCTACCATTGCCGTTCCCGTTACCGGTATTGCCGCTTTGGTCGCAAGCGATAAAAGAAAAAACTGTAAAAACGACTATCAATAAGCAAATTAATTTTTTCATTGAACTATTCCTTTATAAAGTATTAAGCACTACGACAAAACGTATTCCTTGCCGTAAAAATCCGCGTCTAAACTGCAATTACCCGTAAAAAACGGCGATAACGGTCCTATAGCCCGACTTATCGCCGATTTTTATTACCAGATTACAACACGGTTTTTAGGCGCTATAAACATTTTGTCCGTAGATTTTACGTCGAAAGTTTTATACCATTCGTCGAAATTCCTCGGTTGCATGTTGGCGCGCAAATAAGAAGGCGCATGTACGTCTACCTGTAAAAGCAATTTAAGATATTCTTCCCTTGCCTTTAAACACCAAACCTTAGCCCAATTTTTAAAGTAGGCTTCGTAATCTGCGTTTTGCGTTTTAGACATAATCTCGAGCGTTACAGCCATTCCGCCGTTGTCGGCGATGTTTTCGCTTACGATAAACTTAGCGTTAACCTTACCCCATTCGAGTTCTATACCCTCGAACTCCTTAATCATGGCTTTTGTTTTTTGCAAGAACTTCTTTTCGTCCTCTTTGGTCCACCAATTATTGAGATTACCGTTTTCGTCGCATTTCGCACCGTTGTTATCGAAGGCGTGAGAAATTTCGTGTCCGATAACGGCACCGATACCGCCTAAATTTTCGCTTCTCGACTGTTTTATCGAATAGAAAGGCTTTTGCAAAATCGCCGCGG
>CAYNYV010000064.1:0-8096 GCA_964401515.1 uncultured Christensenella sp. | reverse complement strand
ACGGCGAAAACATCGTTAACGCCAAAAAGCCTAACGAATACAGAAAAAAGGTCGGCATGGTTTTTCAATCGTTCAATCTTTTCAATAATATGAACGTTCTTAAAAACTGTTCGATAGGTCCTAAAGTAGTGCTTGGCGTCGACAAAACGGAAGCCGAGGAAAGAGCGAGAAAATACCTTTCTATGGTCGGTATGGACGCTTATTTGAACGCAAGACCGAATCAACTTTCGGGCGGACAAAAACAAAGGGTTGCAATCGCAAGAGCGCTCGCTATGGAACCCGAAGTTTTACTTTTCGACGAACCGACGTCGGCGCTCGATCCCGAAATGGTCGGCGAGGTTTTGGCGGTCATGACCGATTTAGCCAAAAACGGACTTACCATGGTCGTCGTTACCCACGAAATGGGTTTTGCGCGCGACATCGCAAGCAAAGTCGTATTTATGGATAACGGCGTAATCGAAGAAGAAGGTTCCCCCGAAGAAATCTTCGGTGCGCCTAAAAAAGCAAGGACGAGAGAATTTTTGTCAAGAGTTTTATAAGGCGTCGATTATATAAAACTATCGATTTATATAAAATCACGCTTTAAAAAAATTTCACCCAACTGTTTTTAATAACGCAAATCGCTTTAATTAAATACTAAAAGCATAAAAAAGTCCGTCTATAGGTCGATTATCGCCTATAAACGGACTTTTTATATTTGCCAATCCCTCGCCGAGCACACCTTTGCAGGTATTACGCGAAGGAATATTAATTTACGTAGAAAAACTTACCACCTGCCGCCGGGGCGATTGCCGCCGGGACCGAAACCGCCTTGAGAAGTACCTATTTGAGTAAGTACTTGCGAAATCGTAAAGGTTTCGACTAAATCGTCGCCGTTATAAATAGAATAAGTTTTGCCTTTTTGGAAATCCGCGATACTTACGATAACCGACTGACAAGTCTTTATCAAGGTTACCGAGATAAGTTCGTTGCCGCTGCTGTCTTTTACCGATATAACGTCGCCTTTATTAAACGAAGTTTTCGTGCCGTACGATACGACGTATTGCTTGGAATTGCTTCCCGGCGTTTCGACCATACCGAGTACAGACGTTACGAAAAGCGTGCCGCCGTCGACCAAAATGCCGTTATCCGCATCGAGCCCGCCGTTCATACCCGAACTCGGTCCGAAAACGGTAACAACGCCGCCGCTTATAAGCACCGTACCGTTGGAATCGATTCCGTCGCCCTCGGCGTCGACGGTTACGGTTCCTGCAGTAATAATAATGTGTTCCTTTATATTTCTGTCGTCCGAAGCGGCGTTAATGCCGTCATCGGTAGCGACCACAGAAATTTTACCGCCGTTGATTTCGACGTAGCCGCCTTCTAAACCTTCATAGGAAGTTTGAACGTCTATTTCGCCGCCGTTGATTTTTAAAAGATTGTCGGCATGAATACCGTCATCGGTGGTGTTTATAACGAATTTTCCGCCGTTTACGATAAGGTCGCCCGAGTTTGTATGCAACGCGTCGTCGGTAGAATCGATTACGAAAGAACCGTTTTTAATCATTATCGAATAATCGGCGTTTTCGGTTACGATTTTGTCGTCTTCTCCGTCGCCGTCGGAATCAAACTCGATTTCTCCGACCTTTATCCCCTTGCAGCCTTGTACTAAAGCGTACAAAGTTCCGCGAGCCTCGTCGGATGCTACTTTTTGGTAAACCCCGCGCGAATATTTATATCTGAAGTCGTCCGAAGTAAGCCCGTATGCGCTTCTGTTTTCGGTCGTGTCTTGAACGAATTCACCCGTCGTCTTAATATTATAACTTCCGCCGTCGACGTAGACGAAGGTATCCGCTTGTATTCCGTCGCCCTTTATATCGCACGAATATTCCACGTCGATAAGGGAAACGAAACCTATCTCGGACGAGTAAACGCATTTAGTCAAATCGATGCCGTCGTCTTCGTCGTAATCGTAATCGCATTCGGCGTGTAATCCGTCTTTTCCTGCGGCGGTTACGTTAATTTTACAACCGTTTGCAACGATTGTTTCTGCCGTTATCGCGTGGTTAGCGGCAGAAACGTTAAGCGTTGCATCGACAATCGTCAATTTTTTAGAAACTTTAATACCGTTTTTGCCTTGGCTGTCGACGGTCAATTTTCCGTTTCCGTTAATAGTTAAATCGCCTTTTATGTGAACGGCGTTATCGCTTCCGTTAGTTATGGCGTTTTCGCCGATAAGGGTAAGCGTTATTTTAGATTTTTTCGAAGAAAAGGCTTTGCCGTCGGCGTTATTTAAAGTTACGTTATCGAAATACAGATGCGCCGTGATTTTTTTGTCTATAGTAACAGACTTGTGTGCGCCCGTAATATAATAATCGCCGTCTTTACTTATTACGATTTCGTCACTTGAGAGCGTTTCCGCTTCGCTCGGAATGTTTACGTCCGATTTTACGTCGTCGACGTTGACATTACCGGCGTTTTCGATTGAATCTTCGGTTTTAGAATTGTCTAAACCGTCGGGTTTTTCTACGGTCGAACCGCCGCCGTTAGGATCGTGGTCTTTTTTATCGCAAGCGGTAAAAAAACAGAACGTAAACGCCATTAAAACGGCAACGGTCGAGAGAAATAATTTTTTAAAATTTTTCATAATAACTCCTTTTCTTTTTTTAGATTATATCGTTTTTGCCTTAAACGTAGTTTAAAAATTTTAATTATTTAAGATAAATCGAAACTATTTTTTTAGTAAATTTTTGCACCAAGCGTACCAAAAAGTGACGCTATAAGCCCGTTATCGCACTTTTTATCTGTACTTTGCCACCGTGCTGCGATAAATGCGCACGATGTCGCGTAAAAGTTCGGTATGGTTAAAATCTTTGCCATACGCGATGTTCATTTCGCGCATCATGCTTAAGTTTTCAATCGGAACAATCGAAATTTTCCCTTTCTTTGCGTCGCTTATACACGCGCTTTCGGGTAAAATGGAAACGCCCATATCCTTACGAACAAGCGCCTTTATCGTAGCGACGTTGTCGACCTCTAAGATAACGTTAAAATTGTCGATGGATTCGTTTATACTCGTTAAAGTTGCCTCGAATAAGTGCCGCGTTTCCGACGAAGGAAGTCTTAAAATAAGATTTTCCTTTTTTAGCTCGTTTACGGTAATCATCGACTGTTTGGAAAGCGGATTGGAATTATTTAAAACGCATACCAAATAGTCGGTATCGAGCATTAAATAGTTTAACTTGGGCGAATTTCGTTTGCCGTCGACAATAGCAATGTCGAGTTCGTAGTTTTCGAGCATATCATAAAGATTATTTATCGTATCAGTAATAATCGTTATGGTTGTTTTTGCGTATTCGTTAGTGTACTTTGCCAAAACCTCGGTAATCTTGTTGTTTTCGGACGTGTGCGTTATACCGATTCTAAACCTTGAAATATGCTTTTTTTCATCGGAAATTTTTTGTATCATCTTCTCGTGCAAAGCCTTTAATCTTCTTGCGTACGTTACGGCGATTTTGCCTTCGGGTGTAAGCAAAACCTCTGTTTTTCCGCGCACGAACAATTTTGCTTCGCATTCTTTTTCGAGCATACTTATGTGATTGCTTACGGCAGGTTGGGTAAGCGATAAAATTTCTGCCGCTTTAGTAAAGTTTTTACATTCGGCAACGGCAAGTAAAGTTTCCAATTTCGAATCCAACATAAAAAATTCTCCTAAAATAACAAAATATTATCATATTAGTAAAAAATATAATTTTACTTTATCGTTTTTTTATGATACAATATAATGCACGAAAAAGCAAACGATAAAAGGTCTTTTTATATCTTTTTTAGGTAAATTTGCGTACATTTTTATCGCTTTAGACAAAATCCGCCGATAGGCTGCTTGATTCGAGCCGCTCGGTTTTGTTTTTGCTTTTTTTAATTATGTGTAAAACGTTTTTATGAAAAACGCTTTACGGAGGAAAATTTTGATGAACACAGCAACTTTAACCGCTAATCGCATGCTTGCAACGTCGCTTGCCGACCTTATTTCGTCGACGTCGGACGTAACTTGCATAATTATCTCGATCGCCATCATGCTTATGTGCGGATTTTTGATGACGAGGCTTACGAAAAAATTAAAACTACCTAACGTAACCGCATATATCGTAACGGGCATACTGTTAGGGCCTTTCTGCTTTAAAGTCGTTCCGCAAAAAATCGTCGACGGAACCGAATTTTTAGCAGATATAGCGCTTGCCTTTATCGCCTTTTCGGCGGGAGAATTTTTTAAATTTTCCAAACTTAAAAACAGCGTAGGTAAAGTCGTCGTGATAACGCTTTTGGAATCGCTTCTCGCGTCGCTTCTCGTGTTCATACTGACCTATTGGATACTCGGTTTGTCGCTTGCGTTTTCCATAGTACTTGCCGCACTTGCTTCGGCAACGGCGCCGGCGTCGACGATGATGACCATACGTCAAACGAACGCAAAGGGCGATTTCGTAGATACTCTTTTACAAGTCGTGGCGTACGACGATATAGTTGCGCTTCTTGCGTACAGCGTCGCGATTTCCATAGCGGTTTCGTCGCAAAGCGAAGGCGGATTTAAGTTTGCCGACATTATAATACCTATTGTGGAAAACCTCGGAATGCTCGCGCTCGGTTGCGGATTCGGGCTTTTGATGAAACTGTTTATCCATAAAAAACGTTCCACCGACAACCGTTTAATTATAGCAATCGCGCTGATCTTCGCTTTCTGCGGCGTTTGCGCGGCGCTCGACGTATCTCCCCTTTTAGGCTGTATGGCAATGGGGACCGTTTACATAAACGTATCGGACGACGATAAACTTTTCAAACAACTAAACTACTTCAGTCCGCCCATACTTCTTCTTTTCTTCGTAAGGTCGGGGTTATCGTTCAATTTGAACGCACTTATTCACCCGTCCGGCGAAATCGGAAGCGTTTCCCTTTTATGGATAGGTATCTTATACTTTATAGTAAGAATCATCGGTAAGTACGCAGGCGCCTATATCGGCGGACTCGTTACTAAAAAGCCCAAGGAAACACGAAACTATTTGGGGCTTGCGCTTATTCCCCAAGCGGGCGTCGCGATAGGCCTTGCCGCGCTCGGCGCGCGTACCTTGCAAGGCGCGCAAGGCGACGCTTTATATACGATTATCATGGCGTCGAGCGTTTTATACGAACTTATCGGCCCCGTCTGTGCGAAACTTGCTTTGTACCTGTCTAAATCTTATTCGACGAAACTCGAGGATTTGGCGCCAATACCCGAACTTACCGCCGTCGGAACGCCTAAATCGACCGTCGACATGCTGATAGAACGCATACAGATTATTCAAAGCGAACTTAAAAAAGAACCCTTCAACGAAGAAGAACAAGCGTTTACCGAAGCGGCAGAAGAACATCTTATGTCGAGCGGCGACGAAATTGCCGTTTCTATCGAGTCGGAAGACGAAAGAATTATGAAAAAACTTAAATTGGGAGGCAAAAAATGATTGATCCTATTGCAAAACTTTTAGGAGAATGGTCGCAAGACTTAACGGTTTACAGTATTTTATTAAGAATACTTTTGGCGGTAGCGCTTGCCGCCGTCATAGGCTGCGAAAGGTCGAGTAAAAGACATTCCGCCGGACTTAGAACTTTTATACTGATAGCACTTTCGACTTCGCTTATAATGATTTTGGAAAGTTACCTTTTCGAAAGCGCTGAAACCAAAATTTACGCGCTTTCGTGCGCCGCCGTCATCGGCGTTGCGGTAATAAGCGTACACTCGCTTATAATGAGTTCCAAAAACCAAATTAAAGGCTTGACGACTTCGGTCGGACTTTGGGCGTGCGGCATTTTAGGACTTACGAGCGGAGCGGGGCTTTACACCGTAACGCTTATAGGGTTTGTTTTGTTACTCGCTTGTCTGTCGATATTCCCCTCGCTTGAAAGTTATTTAAGGAACCGTTCCAATCACTTCGAAATCTATTTGGAACTAAAAAGAAGCAACGACTTAAGCAACTTTGTTTCGACCTTACGTAAGTTAGGTATAAGAATCGACGAAATCGAAGCAAACCGCGCATATGCGGGTTCCGGATTAAGCGTTTACTCGGTTTCACTTTCCATAATAAGCCCCGAACTTAAAAAATACAAAACGCACACCGAAATCATCGAAGCGTTAAGAAGTTTGGAATATATCCATTATATAGAAGAAACTTGGTTATAATCCTTGCTTATATGTTAAAAAAGTCCGCCTATAGGTCGATTATCGACCTATAGGCGGACTTTTTTACATGTTGTTATTAATTATATTTTACTACGGAACGAAATTTTGCTCTTAATGAGACTTTCGAAAAAAGACGTTCGGGTATTTATTCGCAAAAATATTCGATTATCCGCGATTTATTTACCGCAGTCGTCGATTTCGGAGGAACGTAATAATTCGATATAATATTGCCAATCGTCGCGGCTTAAATAATGAGTTCCCGGTCTTTCGCGGAAGAAAATCCCGTTTTTGCCGTATTTCTTTGACGTTTCGGGGATTTCGTCGTCGAATCCGCCGCCTTTACCGTACAGTTCGTAAACCGGCATAGCCGCTTTGCACGCGAGGTACTGATTGTACGTGTTCGCCCAAGCGTCTTCTTTCGCGGCGCCGACTATTAACGTTCGCGGAGCAATCAAAGCCAAAAGAAAATGTTGATCGAAAATCATATCGTTCTCGTTGCCTGCGAATTTATAATAGTTTTTGCAGAACCAGTGCGGAAAAACGCGCGTTATATCGGCTATTTTTTCGCCGGAATTATCTCTCGATATCGCCGCGCCGGAACAGCCGGAATCGTTCGATATCGCAAATGCGAAACGCGGATCGTTCGCAGCCGCCCAAAGAGCCGTTTTTCCGAGCCTCGAATGCCCTATAGCCGCAATACGGTTTTCACAAGCCAAATCTCTTTCGAGCAGATAATCGGTAAGTCTCGACATAGCCCAAGCCCAAAGCGAAATTTTGCCGCAGGTATCGTATCCTCTTTCGCCTTTTATAAACAGTTTTTCTGCGCCGTCGCCAAAAGATTGATTGTCGGCGGAAACGTCTTGGTAACAAAACGAAATAACTCCGCATCCTTCGTCGATAATTTCTTCTGCAGGGAACAGTCTGTCCGGGACCGACGGCGTAAAATTAGCAAAAACGAAAAACGGACGTTTCTTCTCTTCGGCGGGATAAATGAGTTTTGCAGGGAAGGACCAATTTTCTCCGTCTTTTTCGAACGAAAACGTGAGGTCTTCCTATAACCCTTGCCTGCGAAAAACAATTTCTTTTGCTCGACTTTCACGGTCGGAGCAAGCGCCGGCGGAATCGCGCCGTATTCGTTTTCCTCAAGCACGGATTTGATTTTCGGACGACGTCGTTCCCAATCGCAACGAGAATCGGAGTCGTTAACGAGTCTCGGCAAATCTTGTATCGTAATCATTATTGTTCACCCTCCTTTATATTCGGTAAGCAGATTATAGCACGCGCGTTTTCAAATGTCAAGCCGCGGCCTTGTTTATATGTTAAAAAAGTCTGTCTATTCGTCGATAATCGACCTATAGACGGACTTTTTACATCTTGTAATTATATACCTTTACACTTAAACTCGCAGTCGACGAGTTTTATTCTCTCGTTTTCTTGTATTTTGCATTTTACATCTTTAAATACGATTTTTCCGTCGCTCCACGTTTTTATAAGCACTCCTTTATAATTAATAAAATCGACGTCCTCGATTAAAATGTTTTCGTAATTAGCCGCATGGAATGCGTCGACGGTTTCGTAACCCTCGGCAGTCGACAAAACGCAGTTTTTTAAAGAAAAATTAACCCTTTTATCGGCGGCGCCGTACAAAATCGAAGGCATTTTGACGTCTTCGACTTTCAAGTTTTCAAGCGTTAAAGATGAAAGCGGTTTGTTTGTCTGCCACCATTCGTTCCCCGAAAAATTATAGTGGATAAGCTTGTCGGCTCCCTTTATTGTACAATCGGAAATAACCATATTACCGGGTTCGTCGGGAATATTAACAGAATAATCCGAGTAATAAGTAAAGGCGCTTAACATATTGTTGCGATGCCCTTCGAGTTTCGGTTTAACGCCGTTCATTTTTTCCTCG
>CAYNYV010000063.1:0-8377 GCA_964401515.1 uncultured Christensenella sp. | reverse complement strand
ATAATTAAACGCCGCGTCGAATATATAAGCCATAAAATTCTCCTTAAACCGACATTTTGATAAATTACTGCCGAAAAAACGGAAATAAAAGGATTTGTACTCCGATTATTTCCGATTTTCTATTTTTTATACAGTTTAAGGTTGTAAATTTGTTTAAAATTCGATTTGTTCGACGCGCATAAGATTGACAAGAACTTTTTTCACGACCTTTTTTTGAAGCGCCTTTTCGACGGCGTATTGGTAAAGTTCTAATTGTTTTCGATAGGTGTTAACCAAATCTTCCTTTTTCTTATTAGAATGTTTGTAATCGACTATTATCACCTCGTCGTCCTTTACGCAAAGAAGGTCTATAACCCCTTGTAATAAAAGGTCCTCGTCGCCGTTTTCGTCGGCGTACGTCGGCGGAACGGTTACGATAAAAGGGTGTTCTTTATACAGTTTGTAATCTTTAATTTCTTCGAAGATATCAAGTTTAAGTATCTGTTTTATTTTAGATATATCTATTAATTTTTTTTCGTCTTCGATAAAATTTTCGACTAAAAGTCTGTCTATAAGCCCGTTATCGTCGATTTTCGAAAAATCGGCAAGTTCTAAAAACTTATGGTAAGCGTTACCTGTTTCGGTATTGCTTCCGCTAAACAACGATTTTACGCAACCGATTTCGGCAAAATCTTTTTCGGGTGCCGATTTAGCGATTTCGGTTACAGTGCGTTTTACGCTAAGCAAGGTATCGTTTTGATAAGGATAACAAAAATCGAGATATTTTTTAATTTCTTTTTCTTCACGTTCGTCGGCTTCAGGCAATACTAACTTTCGTTTCGTTTCATCCTCGATAAAGTGAATATAACAACTTAAAGGGACCTCGACACACTCTAAATGCCGCGTGCACAATAAATCGTATTGCCTTGTAGACTCGAAAATATCCTTTTTGCAACTTTCTTGCGGAAGTTTTCGCGAAACGACGTATAAAACACATTTTGCGCGTGTCAACGCAACGTACAAAAGTCTTAATTCCTCTTTAAGATTTTCTTCGCGTTTAATAAGCGACACGTATTCTTTTACCACGCTGTTTTTAGCGACTTTAGTATTTTCGTCGTAAATTTTCAAACCTACCCCGGCGTTTCTCGACAACGAGATTTCCTCGCGCCCGTCGACGGCGTTCCAATTTCTGTCAACCCCCGCGACGATTACGATAGGAAATTCAAGTCCCTTAGAACCGTGCATGCTTATTACGTTTACGGCATTGCCGCCGCCAACCGAAGGCGCGGTCATCGACGAAAGCGTGTCTGAAATATTTTCTAAAAATTCCTCGACGAACATTTCTCGATTGTTTTTATATCCTTGGGAAATGAAAACGTCGATACGGCCGAGTTTATATTCGCCGCCATCGCTTGCGGTAAACGCGGCGACGAGCGATTTTTCACGCATGACGCGCCGTAAAAGAGTAGGAACGCCCTCAAACGCCGAAAACAACCGAAGCCTTTTTAAATAAGCAAAAAAGTCAGTGATTTTTTTGCCTATAACATCGGGGACTTGAGAATATTTTACGACTGCTTGATAGAAAGTCCCCGTCGCAGAGTTATCCCTGATTTTTTTAAGTTCGGCGTCGCCGAGGTTGCCTATCGGCGATTTAAGGGTTGCCGCTAACGCAATATCGTTGTCGGGCATTACAAGGCACTCTAAAACGTTAACGAGAAGTTGGATTTCCGGGTAAGTTTCTATACTTCGCTTATTTTCCGAAACGGTCGGTATACCGTTTATTTCGAGTTCTTTCACGACTTTATCCACGCCCGACTTCGTCGTGCGATTCAAAACCGCTATGTCACCGTAAGTTGCAAGTCTTTTTTCGCCGGTTTTTAAATCGTAAATTTCTTTTCCCAAAGCGTCTCGGACAGCGTATACTACGAGTTTTTCGTAGTTAAACATCTGTGTTTTTTCTTTTTTAAGATGTTTTTCAATGCCGTAAACGCCTAAATCAAGCTGCTTTTTTTCCTTTTCGTTATAATATAAAAGTTTCGCCTCCCCTTGATAGTCGCCGTAAAGCCCGCCGTAAACCATCGGCGTATTTTTGTAATCGAACCCCATAGTATCGATTGTCATCGTATCGGAAAACACTTTGTTTACCGTATCGATAACCGCTTTTGCGCTTCTGAAGTTGGCGTCGAGTTCTATATGCGCGTTTAACGCTTGATTTTCCTTTATTCGCGCGGAAAAATTTTCGCTGAAACATCCACGGAAGCCGTAAATGCTTTGTTTTACGTCGCCGACCAAAAACAAATTGTCGTTTTCCAAAAGTCTGAATATGCTTTCCTGAATACCGTTAGTGTCTTGATATTCGTCGACGAAAATAAATTTATAAGTGTTTTTTAAATCGTCGGAAACTTCTTTCTTTTTCAAAAGTTCGTAAGCGATGTGGGAAACGTCGGAATAATCGAGCACGTTTTTCTCTCGTTTTTGAAGCGAATATTCCTCTTTGAAAAGTCCGATTACTTTTATTAAGCTCGTCATAATCTTCGCCGAGGATTTTAAATCGTTAACCCTTTCGTCAAAGTCGGCGTAAAAGAATTTATTTATTTCGTCGGAAATTTTCTTTAACGCGTCGCACGTATTTTTAACGTCCGCCATCAATTCCTTTTTAGCAAAATCGTCTTTCGGCTGTATCGTAGGACGCTTGTCTTTATATGCGGCAAACAAACGCAAACTTTCGAGCGTTTTCTTTTTCAGAACCTCGTCTATGTAATTTTTCAACGAACCGAGATATCCTACGTACTTGTCGATTTTTAAACTTTCCGACCTGAAAATAAGTTCGTCGATACCCTCGCTATGTAGTCTGATTTTTTTAATAAACCGCTCTATAAGCCTGTTATCGATGATTTTAAGACCTTCCGCCGTATAAGATTTTAAGGCGTTTTGCAAAAACAAATCGCCGTCGGTTTCGCTTTCCAAGAACCCGTAAAGCCCCAAAATTATCTTCTTTAAATTTTCGTCGCTCCGCTTTTTTAAAAAGACGTTTAACAAGTTGTTTAAATCGGCGTCGTTCTCGTCGTACAGTCTTTCGAAAACTTCGGAAAGTGCCGAGTTTTTAAGGGTAGTTTCCTCGGCATCGGCGATAATCGAAAAGGAAGGATCGATATCGACAAGATAAAAGTACTTTCTCAAAAGCGAATTCAAAAAAGAATCTATCGTCGAAATAGACGCCATCGGCAAATCGTTGAGCTGTTTTTTAAGCCTTTCGACGTCTTTTCCTTCACGTATGCAACCAATCAACGCTTTGCCGAGTCTTTCTTTAATCTCGGCAGCGGCAAGTTTAGTAAACGTTACCGCAAGAATATCTTTAACATCTGCACGGTTCTCGGCAACAAGGCGTATAAGCCTTGCGACCATAACGCTTGTTTTACCGCTTCCGGCGGAGGCTGAAACAACGATATTTCCTTCGTTATGCTTGATTGCGGCAAATTGTTTATCGGTAAATTTGTTAGCCATCGTTTTCCTCCGCATATATAATCGAATTTTTATCGGCGCCCGAAAGGTTACGATTATTCTCGCCGACTTCGACGTCGTAACCGCACATCCCTTTGTATTTGCAATATTCGCAAGCCCCCTCGACGGGCGAAGGTATAAACAAACCTTTAATCATTTCTTCCGCACCGCTTTTGCAAACCGAAAGCGCATACTTTAAGTACCTGTTAAACTCGCTTTCGGTAAGCGTAGACTTGGATTGCTGAACGGAGCCGTCGGCTTTTATTCTGACGTTTAAATTTTTACTCGAACCGACTTGGGAAACGTTGTTATCCAAATGATTTAAAATATCGGCGTTCAGCAAAGATTTACCGTAATACTCTCCGCCGTCGGTCGTTTCGGAAGAATAATCGTCGGTAACCTTAAAATAATGAGCACCGGCGGGTTTATATCCTTCCCTTGCAAAAACGTTCATATACAAATAAAGTTGTATTTTTTTACCGCCGTAAAACGCCGCGTCGTCGTCCTCGGCTTTTCCCGATTTGTAATCGATTATCCTAAAATATTTATCGTCGCCCTCGGTAAACACGTCCACCCTGTCGACCTTACCGCGAAGCGCAACGCTACCGACGGACGTATCGAGGTATATGGGTTTAAATCCGTCCTTTTTTCCTTCGTTGAACTCGACCTCGACGCCCAAAGGTTTAAAGTCGGATTTTTCGAGGTCTTTATATATACGCGCGCATTCCTTTTTCGCTTCCGCTTTAAGATATTTAAAAAGCCTTTGATAACGCGTTTTATTAAGATAACGGGCATATAGGGGCATTTTTAGTTCTTCGTCGAAAAGTTTTTCCGCTAAATCGCAAGCCGCTGACGCATCCGCTATTTCGCTTTGTTTAGCGACGAATTTTTCAAAAACGTTATGAAGAATATTTCCTATTTCGTAAACCTTGGTATCGCCCGTCGCACTTTCGGTAAGCTTTAACACGTTAGACGCGAAAGCCTTATACGGACACGAAAAATAGTTTTCTATCTGCGTCGGCGAGAACTTGCCGTCATAGTTAAGTTTGCTGTTAAAAATTCCGTCGGCGAACTTGTTTAAATAAGCCGCCAAGTCATTCTTTTTATTGCCTAAAACATTCCAAAACGCCGATAAATCGCCGATGTCGTCGACTTGTCTTTGGCAAAACATTCGTGCTTGCTTTAAAAAGTAAAGTTTACCCGCAGATTCCGACATAAAATTAAAATACCTGCTTTTTCCCGACAAAGTCAAAGCGGTCGGCGTGAATTGTTGTTCGGTATCGCCTAATACATCGGAAAAAGTTTGAGTGATTCTGTCGATAATTTCGCTTTTCAAAACGGGCTTACCGCTTTTATCGGAAGAAGGATAAGAAATAAAAAGTTTATCGGTAAAACTTGCCATCGAGACAGCCAAGTTTTCCCTTTCGCGCTCGTTGACGATTTGTAATTTCGGTTCGATAACAAGCTTATAGCCGTCCATTTTTGTTAATTCGCGGTCGTTGAGAAGGGCTACGTCCGCCTTGTAAGACGGTACGTCCGACACAAGTCCCGGCATAAACAAAATCTTCGATTCGTGTAATCTTCCACCGCGATAATCGCCGATATAAACGGTATCGTTGTATTGCGGAACGGTACTTATTTTAACCGATTGCGACATCGACACGATTATATTTTTAAATTCGTTCAGCGGTACTTTTACGTTGCCCGTAACTTCTTTTATCTCGTCCAAAAACTCGAAAAGTTCGGAAAAAGCCGTATCGTTAAACTCGGCAGTAACGGCTTCGCCGTAATCGCTTAATTTGCCAGACAACATTTTGCTTCTTTCTGTCACACCAAGGTAATCGAGTGCCGATTTGACGCATTCGATATAGTTTTCAACGCTGTCCGATAAAGCAAATTTTTCAGCCGCCGTAACCATTACGTTGCGCAAACCCTCCGCCACTATATCGTCGAAAGGCGTTTTCATTTGCTTGCGCGAAACTGCGTTTTCATAAATATATTTGATAAAAGCGGTTGATTCGCCTTCGCCGCATAAAAGTTCCGATTTAGCCAGCGTTACCGCTTTTTGCGGAAGATAATTAAACCTTCTTAAATCAATAAGTCCGCCTATAAGCCCGATAACGGGGTGTTTATCGAGCGTGCTTTCTAAATCGGCGTAAAACGGAATATCGTAAAGATAAAAACTTTCCCTTAAAAACGCGGCGTAAAGAGCGACGTCTTGACAAATAACCGAAAAGTCTTTGTAACGTCTGCCATGATTGACGACTTCGTAACGTATACGCGCGGCGATGCGGTCGCATTCGTCTTTTATGCTCGACGCTTCGGTTATCCTGATTTTACCGCCGCTCTTGTCGCCCGTTTCAAAAACTTCGGGATTAAACAACCCATTCAAAGTTGCGTATTGAATTGTTTTATCTTCTTCGCGCACGGGGATAACTTCCGCCGCCTTGAAAAGATCGCTAAGTTTATTTACCGACTCATTCGTAAAAGCGGGATACGGTGCACACACGCACACAAAATCCACATCGCAAAATCTGTTTAAAGTTTTTACGATTTCGAGCGTTTGTTTGGTAAACGACTGCAATCCGGCAACAACCACCTTTGCACCGCGGATTTTTTCGTCTTTTTCGACAACCGAACTCATAAGCGACAGATAATTGCTTTCGTCGACAAGCCCGTATGTTTTCAGATAATCTTCATACAGACGATAAACGTTTGAAATATCGGCAAGTTTTCCGGTAAAAGCGCCGGCGTTTTCACAATCTAAAATCTTTTTAAGATCTTCGGGATTAACCATAGCCGCTTTCAATTGGGAAATTACGCCGTAAACCTCTTTTGGCACGGAAAAAGCATCGGGCTTAAGTTTAACGAACCTCCCCTTGTTTTCCTTCATCAACTTTCTTACCAAAAGCGCAGCCTGCGCCTTAGAAACGTACTTATCTACGAGCACCTTTTTTGAAAGATAGCGTGAAAAACTCGTAACTTCGACGTTAAAAGTACCGCCCGTGCGACGTGCTATTTCGCTTTCAAATGAAAGCGTTGCTTTACTTTCACAAAAAACGTATATTCTTTTGTCGATATCACGCGGTAAATCTGCGACTAAATCGCCCGTAAGCCTTATTGCGTGCGCCGTTAAAGGCGTTGTGTAAATCTTCATAAGATAAGTATACCATAATTAATTAAATTAATTAAGTTTTTTTAGCGTTTTTATTTGCATTTATCTAAAAAAATATGTTACAATCTTAGTAACAAATAAAGGAACTTATTATGAAGAGATTATTTAAGTTATTTTCTGCCGGTTTTTGTCTATTACTGAGTCTTGTTATGCTTTCGGCGTGTTCGCAAGGCATCGTAACCACTTTAAGCGGCAATTACTTTTTGCAAAACAAAGGTCAAACCGACCTTATCGGCAACGTTGACGAAACAAGTTTATACGACGTTTCCTTTAAAGCGACTAAAACTTCCCCCGCAAACGGTTTAAGCGTAAGCCTTAACGAAAATGCAGACTCCAACTTTTACAAAGTTCGCCTTGTAAACGCTAAGTACGAAGAAACCGATTGTTACCTTTTGGAAACCACCTTAAAAACCGACCTTTCCTATAAAAACACCGACGGAACGGTAAGTAATGCAGAAGACACGGTTGTTTCTAAGGTATATTTTTCAAGCGTTGCAAGTAAATTAAAACCCCTTTACAGTAAAACTACCGCAACGGCTCATTCTCCTGTTTTAAAAGCCGACGGCAATTACGAAATTACCGCGTTAAACTATACTTACGAAACAATTTACGGCGAAACCGACGCAACGTCAACGTTTTCACATACCGAAGGTACTTTCGATATCGAAGACGGCGAAAAGGTTTACAAAAAATATTACAAATCGAGTTACTATTTCGATAACGCGACCATGTTATTTATGCCGCGCGCTATAAAATTAAACGATTCTTCGTCGTTGAGTTTTTACTCGATAGACGCATTATCGGGCGTAAACCGTAAAATGACTATGACAAGCAGTTCCAACGAAAATATCGTATTCGCGCCGGACGATACCGAGCAAAGCACCGTTAAACACGCATACTATATAGATGACCGCAAATATTTTGTCGACGGTGATAAGCAAGTTATTAAATGCCAAATCGTAAACTTCGCGATTTCGGGAACCTTTTCCGGTACGCCGATTAAATGCTGGTACGCAAGCACCGACGTCGAAAACGCTATGGCAAGACTTATAAAAATGGAAGTTTCCGCACCCTATTCGATGGGAACTTTTACCTATATCATAAGAAGCACTAGTACTCAGGCAAAAACCGCGGGTTGATACTTTTCGACGACTTTTAGCCGTAAAATTTGCGACTTAATACGCTATCGTTACCCGCGAAAAGTTTTAAAAGCTTTTTGCGGGTTTTAATTTTTTAATAATAATCGAAAGGAGGTCTTTTTAGTATGATCGAAGAAGAAAAAATCTTACCCGACAACGAGCAACCACAAAATTTCGAAAAGCGCGACTTCGTAAAAGAAATCGGCGAACTTTTAAGCGGCGATCTACCCCCTTCCGAGTTAAAAGAAGAACTTTCCAACTATCACGAATCGGACATTGCCGAAGTCGTTCCCTCCTTAACAAAAGAAGAACGTCTAAAACTTTATAAAATCCTCGGCAACGAAGCCGTTTCGGAAATCTTCGCCTACTTAGACGACGTCGAAGAATTCATCGAAGAACTTTCCGCTTCTGCCGCCGCAGACATCATCGAGGAAATGGACGCGTCGGACGCGATAGACGTTCTCGACGAGTTAGACGAAGACAAACGTGAGGAAATCATAAACCTCATGGACGAGGACGCGGCAAAAGACATTCAACTTATCGACGCTTACGACGAAGACTTGATAGGTTCTAAAATGAGCAC
>CAYNYV010000062.1:0-8652 GCA_964401515.1 uncultured Christensenella sp. | reverse complement strand
AAATTTTTTTGAAATTTCTCGTTTATTTTACTTGACTTTTATTTGCAGGTCTTAAATTAACACATTCGCCGAATGCATTGTTGCCGATGCTTGTTATCCCGCTACCGAGCATTACGCTTGTTAACTTAGAACATTTACTAAAAGCATTACTGCCTATATGGGTAACGGTATTCGGCAAAGTTATACTTGATAAACTATCGCATCTTAAAAATGCGTCGCCGTCTATCGCTTTTACGTCTTTTCCGTTGTAAGTATTCGGCACGACTATGCTGTCGTCTTTACAAGTTCCTATATCCGACACAGCGTAATAATCCCCGTATGCGGAATACAGCAATCCGTCGGAAGGTTTTTTGCTTTTACAATAAGCACATATGCCGTCGACATAATCGTGACTTAACAACTCTCCGTATAGAAACGTATCGGTTCCCTTTTTCCCGCACTTACAAGAATAGTAATACCTCGCCCTTTCCGTGCAATCGGCTTTTTTCGCTAAGTATTCCGTTCCTACGACCTCTTCGGTAAACAAATGCACGTGAACGTTTCCGTTTTGTGAATCGCCATTGTCTTTATGACCGAGAAAAACCAAAGTCAGGACCAATGACAATACGAATAAAACGCTTCCGCACAAGATAAAAACTTTTTTCACGCCGTACCCCTCCTAAAATATAAAAATTGCGTGGCTCCAAGCGAAGTCACGCAATGTAAAAATGCCCGATTTCGCTCGTCGTCACACAAACAAAATGAATATTCTTGCTATCAGCAATTTTTTTGTTATAGCAAAAACGGTACACTTCTACCAAGAAAGTATACTGACGACAAAAATATTCAATTTGTGTGACGATTATATTTTACCATTATATTTTCAATATGTCAATAAAGATTTAGAAAAATATATCTGCGACAATCATTTTTTCCGTTTTTATAATTTCAAAATATTTTTTCCGTAATTTACATACCACTATATAAACGCGGTTTTTTATTTAGTCCAATGGTTTTTCCTCCCTCGTCGCTATAAACCGTTACGAAAATAATTTACACAAATTGCTTACGCTAATCTTTTTAAAATAATCCGCTTTTTCCACCTGATTCACAACAAAAGTTAGGCTATAAGCCCGTTATCGACAATTTTTAAATATACACATTAACGCGCAAAAACGTAAAAGAGGACGAAAAATCGCCCTCTTTTACGTTTTTAATAAGTAATTTTTTAAAATTATTCTTCGATAGGTTCCGAAGATGAAGTTTCCGCAGTTGCATCTTCTCCGCCTTCGCCGCCTTCTTCGGCTAACGCGTCTAAGTCCTCGGCGTCTTCATCATCGTCGCGCGGCGTTACCGAAATGGTTGCGACTTGCGCGTTGTCGTCGGTCCTCATTATAATAACGCCCTTGGTGTCACGCCCGATCTTCGAAATCTCGTCGGCGTGAATACGGATAATAGTGCCCGTATCGGTAATAATCATAACGTCTTCCGCGTCGCTTACTTGTTTAAGGTTGGCAAGTTTACCCGTTTTTTCGTTAAAGGTACCTGCTTTTATACCTTTGCCGCCACGGTTTTGCAAACGATAATCCTCGACGTCGCTGCGTTTACCGAAGCCGTTGTTGCTGACGGTCAACAAATCGTATCCGTCTTTCAAAACGAGCATATCTACGACGTAATCGTCGTCATCGAGTTCCATGGCCTTAACGCCTTGCGTGTCGCGGCCGGTAGGTCTTACGTCGGACTCGGCAAATCTTATACACTTACCGCTGTGCGAAGCGACTATAATTTCGTTTTCGCCCGTAGTAAAGTCAACCGAAACAAGTTCGTCGCCTTCGTTTAAGTTAACGGCAATCTTACCGGTCTTTCTGATGTTATCGAATTCCGTCATAGCGGTCTTCTTAATCAAACCGTTCTTCGTCGCCATTGCGATAAAGCCTTCTCCGCTTTCGTTGTCGGCGATAACGGAAGTAACCCTTTCGCCGTCGGAAAGTTGCAACAAGTTGATAAGTGCCCTACCCCTTGCCGTTTTTTGCGCTTCGGGGATAGTAAAGGCAACCGCCGAATAAACTTTTCCGTAATTGGTAAAGAACAACAATCTATCGTGCGTCGAGCAGACGAACATCTTTTCGACGAAATCTTCTTCCTTAGGCTTATGCGCCGTAACGCCTCTTCCTCCGCGACGTTGCGAACGATATTCGGCAACGGGCAAACGTTTGATATAACCGCCGTGCGTCAACGAAATAACTACGTCTTCACGCGCGATTAAATCGGCGTCTTCGATACTCGACGGATCGTACGATAGTTCGGTGCGCCTCGGTGTGGGATATTTATCTCTTACCAAAGTTAAATCTTCTTTAACGATAGCGCGTACTCTTTCGGGTTTCTGTAAAATATCGGTCAAATCGGCAATCGTCGCGTCGAGTTCGGCAAGTTCTTCCTTTAATTTTTCGACTTCCAAAGAAGTAAGTCTTTGCAAACGCATTTCGAGTATCGCGTTTGCCTGTTTATCGGAAAGTTCGAAGTGCGACATTAAGTTTGCGGCGGCTTCGTATCTATCCTTTGATTTTTTGATAATGGCGATTACTTCGTCGATGTCGGTAAGTGCGATAACCAAGCCCTTTACGATATGTTCTCTTTCCTGCGTTTTGTTAAGGTCGAAACGAGTTTTTCTTTCGACGACGCTAACTTGGTGCTTAACGTATTCTTCTAAGATTTGTTTGAGATTTAAAACCTTAGGTTCACCGTTAACGAGGGCGAGCATGGTAATGCCGTCGCTCGTTTGCAGCGAAGTGCGTTTATATAAAGTGTTTAAAACGACTTGCGCGTTTGCGTCCTTTTTAACCTCGATAACGATTCTCATGCCTTGGCGGTCGGATTCGTCGTTGATGTCGGAAATACCTTCCAACTTTTTAGCCTTAACCATATCGGCAATCGTTTCGATGAGTTTTTGCTTGTTTACTTGGTAAGGGATTTCCGAAACGATAATTCTCGAACGCGTACCGTTGTTGAATTCTTCGATTTCGCATTTGGAACGCAAAATGAAGTTACCCTTACCCGTCATGTAGGCTTGTTTAATGCCGGCTCTTCCTAAAAGCATCGCACCGGTAGGATAATCGGGGGCGGGAATATATTCCATAAGTTCATCGATGGTAATATCGGGATTGTCCATAAGGGCAATCGTACCGTTTATTACCTCGTTAAGGTTGTGCGGCGGAATATTCGTTGCCATACCTACGGCAATACCGTCGGCACCGTTAACCAAAAGGTTAGGAATCCTTGCGGGAAGAACGGTAGGCTGCATTCTGGTATCGTCGAAGTTAGGGTAAAAGTCGACTGTTTCCTTATCGATGTCGCGAAGCATTTCGAGTGCGAGTTTACTCATTCTCGCTTCGGTGTAACGGTAAGCCGCCGGGGGATCGCCGTCGACCGAACCGAAGTTTCCGTGACCGTCGACAAGAGGAAGGTTTATCGAAAAGTTTTGCGCAAGCCTAACGAGCGCGTCGTAAACCGAGCTGTCGCCGTGAGGGTGATATTTACCTAAAACGTCACCGACGATGGTCGCGCACTTTTTATATGCTTTATCGGGCGTTAAACCTATTTCGTTCATGGAATACAAAATTCTTCTGTGAACGGGTTTTAAGCCGTCGCGAACGTCGGGGATCGCACGGGAAACGTTAACCGCCATCGCATAAGCGATAAAGGAACGTTTCATTTCGTTGTCGACTTCTATATTTATAACCTTGGTTTGTTCAAGGGTTTTTTTGAACTCCTGAGTGAGTTCCGGACTTGATTGTTTTTTAGCCATAAGTTAATTTAAAACCTCCTATTCCTTAAATGTCCAAAGCGTCTAAGTCGGCAACGAGTTTAGCGTTTTCTTCTATAAACGCACGTCTCGGTTCGGCGTCGTCACCCATTAAAAGGGTGAAAATTCCGTCGGCTTCGATAGCGTCTTCCATGGTAACGCGGAGCATAGTCCTCGTTGCGGGGTTCATAGTGGTTTCCCAAAGTTGTTCGGCGTTCATTTCGCCAAGACCTTTATAACGTTGAACGTCGCACTTGCCGTTTTCCGCCAAAAAGTCGGAAAGTTCTTTGTCGGAATAGAAATAATTGTCTACTTTATTTTTAGTAACTTTATATAACGGCGGTTGCGCTATATATACGTGACCTTGCTCGATTAAAGGCTTCATATACCTAAAGAAGAAGGTGAGAAGCAAAATTCTGATGTGGCTGCCGTCGACATCGGCGTCGGTCATACAGATAATTCTGTCATAACGCAGTTTAGAAGTATCGAAATCTTCTTGCATGCCGCCGCCGAAAGCGGTAATCATCGCTTTTATTTCGTCGTTTTCGAGGACACGGTTAACCCTTGCTTTTTCAACGTTTAAAATCTTACCGCGAAGGGGAAGAATTGCTTGGAACCTTCTGTCTCTGCCTTGCTTAGCCGTACCGCCTGCCGAGTCACCCTCGACCAAAAAGATTTCGCAAAGTTCTGCGTTCTTTTCCGAACAGTCGGCAAGCTTACCGGGAAGCGCAGAACCTTCGAAAGCGCTCTTTCTGGTTGCCTCCCTTGCCTTTCTTGCGGCTTCCCTTGCGCGTTTTGCCGTAACCGATTTTAAAATAAGTTCCTTAGCCTTGGCGGGGTTTTCTTCCAAGAAAGCGCCGAAAGATTCCTGCATCGCTCGGGAAACAAGGTTACGCATTTCGCTGTTACCGAGCTTGGTTTTCGTTTGCCCTTCGAATTGAGGTTCGGGAAGTTTTACCGAAATAACGGCGGTTAAACCTTCTCTTACGTCCTCGCCGCTCAATTTATCGTCGTCTTTTATGATTTTAAGACTGTGCGCGTATTCGTTTATGAGTTTGGACAGCGCAGTTTTAAAACCTTCGACGTGGGTTCCGCCTTCTTCGGTGTTAATGTTGTTTGCGAAAGCAAAAAGCGTTTCCGTATAAGAATCGTTATATTGAATGGCGACTTCGACGACGTTATCCCCGTATTCTCTTTCAAGGTAAATAGGTTCGTCGAGTAAAACCGTTTTATTGACGTTTAAATCGTTTACAAAATGGATTATTCCGCCTTCGTAATAGAAAGTGTCGGTCTTTTCCGTTTCGCCGCGTAAATCGGTAATTATGATTTTTAAGCCTTTGTTTAAATAACAAAGTTCGCGAAGCCTTACTTTTAAGTTGTCGTAAGAAAACTCGGTCGTTTCGAAGATTTCGCTGTCGGGAAGGAAGGTAACCAAAGTACCCGTTTCGTTAGATTCGCCGACGACCTCCAACCTTCGTTGCGGAATACCGCGGTTATATATTTGTTTGAAATGTTTTCCCTTTTGAAAAACTTCGACTTCGAGCCATTCGGACAAAGCGTTAACGACGGATAAACCTACGCCGTGAAGACCGCCGGAAATTTTATATCCGCCGCCGCCGAACTTACCGCCGGCGTGAAGTTTCGTTAAAACGACTTCTACAGCGGAAATGCCTTCGCCGTGGTGAATATCGGTCGGTATACCGCGCCCGTTGTCGCGTACCGAACAAGAACCATCTTTATTTAAAGTAACGGTTATCGTATCGCAGTAGCCCGCCAAAGCTTCGTCGATAGAATTGTCGACGATTTCTTGCACGAGATGATGTAGCCCCCTTGTATCGGTCGAGCCGATGTACATACCCGGTCTTTTACGGACGGGATCTAAACCTTCCAAGACCTGAATTTGCTCTTCGCCGTAATTGTTTTGAACTTTCGTGTCGGTTGCCATTGTTGTTTCCTTTATTGCTTATTCGTTTTTTTGTTTTAAAGTTTTAAAACGCGATTTGACGGATCGCAAAAACGCCGTCTTTAAAAACATACGTCGCGCACACGCATATGCACGCACGCACGCGTTTTTAATATTATATAATAATTTATATTATATGTAAAGCGTTTTTCGGGGAGATTTTTTAAAAGTTGATGAATTCACACGAAAAGACGGTTTATAACCGTTAACTCGGGCAAAAAACTTTGTCGATTATTTAACAAACCATAAAGAGATTATTTTGCAGACATACAAAAAGGCCGTGCCTTGTAAGCACAGCCGCGATTTTTATTTGTTTTTATACAGTTCGTAAATTTCTTTTTCTTGCTTGCTAAGTCCTTTTAAGGGACATTGTTCTATTTTTTTGAAATAAGTTCTTTCCAAGCCGTCTCCCCAAGCGTTCTCACCCGTAAAGCGTCTGTAAAATATAGCAACGCGGTAAGATAAAAGAGAATCGGGCTCTAAAATACAACAATTTACCTTATCGGCTTTTGTCTCGATATTTTCGTCGTCGCGACTTAATATCGCGATGAACAAATCCTCTAAATATAGGTCTATAAGCCCGTTATTCGTGCATTTCACATTATTTAAAGCGTTTTTAACAAATTCCCTTGCCGCGTCAACGTTGCCCGTTTGCAAAGCTTTTTCGACGTCGAAAACAGTCGAAAAAGCTAAATCCGTCGAGGTTAATTTTTCGATTTCTTTTGCAGACTCGCCGTTAAAAAGTCGGGATTGATACTCCAACTCGGCAACTTTTAAGTGAAAATATTTGTTTGGCTTATTGTTTTTAGATATCAAAAGTTGTCCGTCCGTTCCGTCTTTTAAGGAGAAAAAGTTAAGGACTATAAGATAAATCGTAACCGCACTGTAAAAGCCGAATATCACGATAAGATAATACAGCAAGAAAAACCTTCCGACTTGAAAAAGAGCATACCCCGAAAACAGCGAGAGAAAACTACCGACAAGTCCGCCTAAAAGCGAAGCGGATAAAACTTTTTTTGATTTTTCGGGCGTCTTGGGCAAAAACGATGTCCATCCGCCCACGCCGCTTTTTAAGTTTAGTTTGGGCTTTTCACCTTTAGTAAAAACAAATCCGCAAAAAGCGACCTCAAAAACACGCGCTCCCGACTTTTCGGCAAACAACATATGTCCGACTTCGTGCAGTAAATTATGACACAAATATCCGCCTATAAGCCCGATAACGGCAAAAATCACAATAAACACATAATCGGTGATTGTAGGTTTTTGCAGCAACAACAAAGCCGATAAAGCCGAGGCTGCCGCGACTAAAACAGCCAAAGTTGCGCCGATTGCGACGCCGACGATTCCGTTATTCTTTTTCATTTCGTTTCACCCGATACTTTTAAACGGTAATACCCTTCCAAATTATCGTTTTCGCTTAAAGTATAGCCGTCTAAATCCAAATATTTTAAAATCTCGTAAATTAAAACGCTGCCGCAAAACAAAGTCTTTGCACGCGACTTTTCAACGTTAAACGTAATTGCTATTTCGTCGGCGGAAAGATCTTTTATTTTTAAAGTTAACGAGTAAAGTTCGTCCAACGAAACGTACCGTCCGTGATTTTTAGTTCTATCATAGCTTTTATCGCCGCTTAACATATATGCAATGCACCCCGCTGTGCCGCCGATTGCGGTAAGATTTTCTATCTTCGGCGCACAAAAATCAGCAACTTTTAATCGTAAAAAATCAATCAGACCGGCAAAGTCTTTACAAAACTTATCGGTAAGTTTAACCGCGCCTTGGTCAAGGCTTTTTGAGTAGGTTATTTTACCGCCGTCCGCGATAACAAGTTCGCTCGACGCTCCGCCGACGTCCAAAACGGCACCTTCGCCACAAGGCAAAGCGCCGTAAACGGCTACTAAACATTCCGCATCTTCCGACAAAAGGTCGATTTTTAAGCCGAACTTTTCAAAAACGGTGCCGATAAAATCCTGCCCGTTTATCGCTTGGCGAACAGCCGCGGTCGCAAAAAGCAAAATATTATCCTTTGAAACGCCGCTTTCTTGCGATTTTTCGATAAACGCCGAAATCGCGCCAAGAGTCCTCGACGCCGCAGTGTCGCAAATTCGACCCGAAGAGGAAAGCCCTTCACCGAGCCTCGTGGTATTTTTATCCCTATAAATAATATTTCCGTCCGCAAAAATTGCTAAACGGACGGAATTCGAACCAATATCTATAATTGCGTGTTTCATTTGTCTTGTTTGTAAACCCATCCGAGTTCTCTTGCTTTTTCGTCGATTTTCCATTCGGAAAGCCAAATTTCGATTTGGTCTTCGGCTTCGGATTTTTCAAGTAGAAGTTCTTGTTTTTGTTCTTCCAACGCGTCGATTTTGTTTTGTAACGTTTTTATCGAAATCATCTGGTAAACCATTATACTGAGCAGTATAAACAGCAGAAGAACTGCCGTTACCACAGACGAAACTATTAACTTTTTTAACTTTTCCGCAGGCATTTTGACCGCTCCTTACCGCCTTTTTACAAAAACGTGCAACACTTTTCGTAATACTTACGACAGTATTATACACTTTTCTTTGAAAAAACGCAAGCATTTTGTGAAAAATAATGTAACTAAAATACATTGACACAAGAAAAACGGTCGGCATATACAGTCTGACCGCTCCCATATTTTTATAATTTTTCACAAAAAGGTAGGCAACAAAGCAAACGGCAAAATAAAGCAACACGCTTGTTATTCTGAATAAACAGATTTTACAGTCTTTCAGCGGCGTAAAAAAATCGGCGATAAGCCCCGATAACAACCCGCCGCCGACAAGTATCAAAAGGTTTGCAAACTGACCGCTCGATACAAACATTACTTAAACAGCCTTTTGATAATCTTTTCGCCTTTATTTCGATAAGTAACGGCATT
>CAYNYV010000061.1:0-8763 GCA_964401515.1 uncultured Christensenella sp. | reverse complement strand
TTCAAAAGATTAAAAAATTTACCGCTTTAATTTTAAAAAGAATTAAAATTGCAGCAGCGGATAATAAAACTTCCCATCTGTATCACCGCCTTTATTGTTTTAGTAAATTGTTTATTGTTCACAAACACATGTATTTGTTGTTTTTATATTAACATATAAAAATGCATTTGTCAATAGTATTTTTTTAAATTTTTTGCCATCAAACGAAAAAATTGATTTCTTGGTATTGGTTATTTTGGCGACAAACTTCCTTTTGAACCGCACGACTATCGCGTGGTTTTCGTGTACCAAAAAGCGGAACCGCAGTTAAATTGCGGTTCCGCGATTTTTTTAAAATGTTCGATAATCGGCTTATAGGCAGAGTTTTGTTGCTTTTTCGACCTCTCACCGCCTACGGCGGAGCTTCGCTAAGCCGCGGACGGCAATCCTTTTGTCAACTGCGTTGACATTTCCCTTAACAAGGGAATTGCCTTACGAAGGAGAGCCTTTTTCAATCTTCCACCTACTACGTGACACCTCCCTTGCAGTCAATGGAGGCTAAGAATTGGCGTTTTAATCGCGGATAAGGATAGCAAGCGTCACCGCATCCGTCGCGACAAGCACGACACCTTTCTTGCAGTCAATGGAGGCTGAGAATGTGCGGTTTAATCGCGGATAAGGATAGCAAGTGCCACCTCATCCGTCGCGACAAGCACGACACCTTTCCCTCGAGGGGAAGGCTTAGATTGCGAAAGAAAATTGTTGGCGGTTTTTTATAAAAACCTGTCTATAAGCCCGTTAACGGCTATATTTTCGGTAGATCCGTCCGACATTTTCTTCACGGAAACGACGCCGTTTGCAAGTTCGTTGTCGCCGATTGTCGCAACGTATTCGGCTCTAAGTTTGTCGGCATATTTAAACTGTGCCTTGACGCCTCTTTCCATATGATCGAGGTCGGCGTAAACGCCTTTCTCTCTTAACGAAGATACTATTTTAAACGCTACCGAATAGGCTTCGTCGCCCATTGTCGCTATAAAAAGTTTACAGGGCTTTTTATCGGGGATAGAAACGCCTTTTGCTTCCATAAGCATCAAAACACGTTCGAGCCCCATACCGAAGCCTACACCGGGAACCGAGCCGCCGCCGAGTTGCGAAATAAGATTATCGTATCTTCCGCCGCCGCACACCGTGCCTTGCGAGCCTAAATCGGCGGTAACGAATTCAAATACCGTCTTGGTATAATAATCGAGTCCCCTTACGATAAGCGGATTAACGGTATAACTAAGCCCCGCGGTCGTCAAAAGGTTTTGTAATTTTACAAAATGTTCCTTGCAATCGTCGCACAAATAATCGGTGATTTTAGGCGCGTCTTTTACAAGTTCCTTACAACTTTCGACCTTGCAATCGAGAATTCTCAAGGGGTTTTTCGCGTAACGCGTGCGGCAAGTTTCGCAAAGATTATCTAAATTATCCTTAAGATATTCCTTTAAGGCTTCGTTGTAGGCTTTGCGGCAATTGGCGCACCCCATGCTGTTTATGTTAAGTTTTACGCTTAAACCGAGTTTTGTAAGCACCGTATAAGCAAGCAAAATGACTTCCGCATCGGTGTCGGCACCTTTCGCGCCGTAAAACTCGATACCGAACTGATGATGTTCGCGCAGTCTGCCTGCTTGCGGTCTTTCGTAGCGGAAAACGGGCGTAATATAATACATTTTAAGTGGCATCGCGCGGTTACTTAAACCGTTTTCGATAAAAGATCTTGCGACGCCCGCCGTGCCTTCCGGTTTTAAAGTAATGCTACGTTTTCCTTTGTCCTCGAAGGTGTACATTTCCTTATTGACTATATCGGTCGTATCGCCCACCCCGCGAAGAAAAAGTTCGGTGTGTTCGAAAGTCGGCGTACGTATTTCGTCGGCGCCGAAACTTTCGGCGACTTCGCGAACGATTTTTTCGACGTAATGCCATTTATATGACTCGTCGGGCAAAACGTCTTTTGTTCCCTTTGGAATGTTTATCATAACTGCTCCTTACAAAATGTACTTTTTAAGATTACGTTTGCTAATTATATCCGAAAGATGTTCGTCGACGTACCTTTTATCGATCGTCAACGGAATAACGGGATGAGTGCCGTCCGCGTTAAAGGAAATATCTTCCAACAAGTTTTCCATAATGGTATGAAGCCTTCTTGCGCCTATGTCTTCTTCGGTAGCGTTCATTTCGACGCAAAGTTCGGCGATTTCTTCGATGGCGTCGTCGGCGAATTTAAGATCGATTTTATCGACTGCGAGTAACGTCGCGTACTGTTTAGTCAAAGCGTTTTCGGGAATAGTTAAAATTTGAACGAAATCTTCCTTTGACAAACTCGAAAGTTCGACGATTATGGGGAATCTGCCTTGAAGTTCGGGGATAAGATCCTCGACGGCGGCGATATGGAAAGCACCCGCCGCGATAAACAAAATGTAGTCGGTTTTAACCGAGCCGTATTTGGTATTAACGGTAGAACCTTCAACGATAGGCAAAATGTCGCGTTGAACGCCCTCCCTCGATACGTCTGCGCCGTTTGTTTTGCCCTTAGAAGCGATTTTATCGATTTCGTCGATAAATATTATACCTTCTTGTTCGGCGCGTCTTACGCCTTCGTCTATAACCGCGTCTTCGTCAATGAGTTTCGACGCTTCTTCGTCGACTAAAATCTTCATAGCTTCTTTGACGGTGTATTTTTTACGCTTGGTTTTGGGGGGCATAAAACCTTCGAATATAGAACCGATATTAATTTCGGCACCCGAACCGGGGACTAATTCCATAGACTTGGGTTGAACGGCGATTTCGATTTCGATAACGGTATTGTCGAGTTCTCCGTTATCGAAACGTTTTTCGACGTCTTCTTCAAAAACCTTTTGAGGAGTTTCCCCTTTTTCGGTCTTTAAAGCTTCGTATAAGCATTTTAAAACGCGCCTTTTGGCAATTGCCGTCGCTTTAAAGGAAACTTCTCTTTTTCTTTCTTCTCTCACCAGTCTTACGCTGCATTCGGTAAGGTCGCGAATCATAGACTCGCAATCCCTTCCGACGTAGCCGACTTCGGTAAACTTAGTCGCTTCCACTTTTATAAACGGCGCGCGAACGAGTTTTGCAAGACGTCTTGCGATTTCCGTTTTACCTACACCGGTGGGACCTTTCATAATAATGTTTTTAGGCGTTATTTCGTCTTGGACTTCGAGGGCTAATCTACTTCTTCTGTAACGGTTACGAAGTGCGACCGCGACTTCCCTTTTAGCCTTGTCCTGACCGATAATGTACTTATCTAATTCGGCAACTATTTGTCTTGGGGATAAGCAGTTCATAAAGTTTCCTCCTTTACGGTTTCGACGCGAATGTTGTCGTTTGTGAAAATACAAATACTGCTTGCGATTTTAAGCGCTTTTTGCGCGATTTGATCGGCTGTGTAATCGGTTTCTTCATACAAAGCGCGCGCCGCCGCCAAAGCGTAATTGCCGCCGCTACCGATAGCGCAAACGTTTCCGTCCGGTTCGATTACTTCGCCCGAACCCGACACTATAAGCAAAGTGTTTTTGTCGGCGCAAATCATCATCGCCTCGAGTTGTCTTCCCGCCTTGTCGTTACGCCAAAGTTCGGCAAGTTCGACGGCGCTTCTTAAAAGATTGCCCGAAAATTTATTAAGCATTCCTTCGAAACGTTCGCTTAGCGAAAAAGCGTCCGATACGGAACCCGCAAAGCCGATTATCACGTTGTCGTTGTATATTCTGCGGACTTTAACCGCGCTGTTTTTAAAAATTACGTTTTCGCCGAAGGTAACTTGTCCGTCGCCGGCGATGGCCGTCAAGCCGTTTCTTTTTACGGCACAAATGGTAGTGCCTTTAAATTGGTTACTCATTGATTATCTCCGCTATTTCTTTTATTTTGTTTATAGCCCTTTCGGAAAGCACGCGCTTTTTTTCGGCTTTGTCGCGCATTCTGCCTATCGGGCTTAATATACCGTAATTCGCGTTCATGGGCTGAAAATCTTCGCAAGGGACGGAACAATGCTTTGAAAGCGCCCCTATTACGGTAAAATCGGTAAAATCGACGTCGGGTTTTCCTTGTAATCTTCTGTCTAAAGATATAGCCGCAGCCATACCGGAAGCAATGCTTTCGACGTAGCCTTCGACGCCCGTTATCTGACCGGCAAAATATGTAAACGGCTTGCCTATTACCGAAAAACAGCCGTCCAATATGCCCGGTGATTTTAAATAAGTGTTTCTGTGCATGACGCCGTAGCGCAAAAATTCGGCGTTTTTAAGGGCGGGAAACATCGAAAAAACTCTTTTTTGTTCGCCCCATAAAAGATTGGTTTGAAACCCTACGATATTGTACATCGTGCCTTCGACGTTCTCTTTTCTTAATTGCATGCACGCGTAAGGCCAGCGCCCCGTTTTGGGATCGGTAAGCCCTACCGGCTTTAAAGGTCCGAACCTTAAAGTATCCACGCCGCGCGCCGCCATGATTTCGACGGGCATACAGCCTTCGAAAACCTGTGTCTCTTCAAACTCGTGCTTATCTGCCGTTTTAGCCGTTATTAAAGCGTTGTAAAAGGCTTCGTAGCCTTCTTTGTCGATCGGGCAATTAACGTAATCGCCAACGCCGTCTTCGCCGTATCTGTCGGTTATAAAGGCGTTTTCCATATCGATCGAATCAGCCGAAACAATCGGTGCCGCGGCATCGTAAAAGTAGAGTCCGCCCGCAACGTTTTCGGCGATAAAGCCGCTTAATTTATCCGTCGTTAAAGGTCCCGTCGCTATTATCGTCGGCACGTCGAAATCTATACTCGATACGTCTTCGCAACAAAAGGTAATATTATTAGTACTTTTTAAATTTTCCGTTATCTTTTTTGCAAAAAGTTCTCTATCGACCGCCAAAGCGTTACCGGCAGGCACTTTCGTTTGGTCGGCGCATTCTATAACCATAGAACCTAAAATACGCAATTCTTCCTTTAAAAGTCCGCAAGCGTTGCCGTAAACGTCGTTGCTTTTTAACGAATTGGAACATACAAGTTCGCCGTAATCGGCATTATGATGGGCGGGCGTGAAATTTTTAGGTTTGATGTCGTACAAAGTTACATCGTGTCCCCTTTTTGCGAGATAGTAAGCCGCTTCCGAGCCGGCAAGTCCGCCGCCTATAACTTTAATTTTTGCCATTTTCTTTATAATTACAATCTTTGTTGGAACAGCGCACCGACTTACCGTCTTTGCCGTAAATCAAAAACTTACCGCATTCGGGACAACTTTTACCGGTGGGGATGTCCCAACTCATGAACTTGCAATCGGGGTAACCCGAACAGCCGTAGAAAGTTTTTCCCTTTTTAGATGTCATCTTTTGGGTAGGTTTACCGCAAGCGGGGCAAACGCCTAACTTTTCCGTCATGCTTTTGGTAACGCCGCAATCGTTGCACTGCATATACTTACCGAACTTACCCGTTTTAACGGTCATTTCGCCGCCGCATTTTTCACACCTTTCGGCAGTAGTTTCTTCCGTTAACGACTTAATGTTGGAACAGTCTGGATAGTTGGGACAAGCAAGAAATTTTCCGAACTTACCCACTTTATAAACCATCATCGCGCCGCATTTAGAACACTTTACGTCGGATACTTCTTCGGTTTCAGACTTAATGTTGGAACATTGCGGATAATTGGAGCAAGCCAAAAACTTACCGTATTTGCCGTTTTTTCTAACCATCGGGGCACCGCATTTATCGCAAAGAACGTCAGTTATTTCGTCGCCGTCCTGAGTCGCCGACTTAATTTTAGCGGCAAACCCGGGATAAAAGTCTGCGATAAGTTGATGCCAATCCTTTCCGCCGTTTTCGATATCGTCCAATTGGTCTTCCATATTGGCGGTAAACGACACGTCCATAATATCGGCAAAATACTTACACAAAACGTCGGTCATTTCAAAGGCTATCTGGGTGGGAACGATGTATTTATTTTCCTTTTTGGTATATTTACGTTTGCTTAAAACCCCGATTATACTCGAATAGGTACTCGGTCTGCCGATTCCTTTGTCTTCCATCGCTTTAACCAAAGTAGCGTCGGTATATCTTACGGGCGGCTTGGTAAACTTTTGTTCTTTCTCGATTTTTTCGGTCAGCAACTTTTGATTTTCGGAAAGCTTAGGAATGCTTTTGGCGATAACTTCGTCCTCGTCGGCAATTTTCGTGTAATCGTCGTAAACGGCGGTAAACCCTTTAAACAAAACAGTTCTTCCGCTCGTTTTAAAGGTGTAATCGTCTACACCGACCGATATATTGACGTTTTCGTATCGAGCCTCAGCCATTTGCGACGCTATAAACCTTTCGTATATCAACTTGTATACGCCGTAATGGTTTCTGTCGAGAAGTTTTTTAGCCTCTTGAGGAGTAAGACTTAAATCGATAGGTCTTATCGCTTCGTGGGCGTCTTGCGCCGTCTTTTTCGACTTATAATAGTTGGGTTTATCGGGAACGTATTCGTCGCCGTATTTTTGACGTATATACTTTAACGCTTCGTCTTGCGCTTCCTTAGCGACGCGTACGGAGTCCGTTCTGATATAAGTAACGAATGCTATATGCCCTTGCGGCGTATCTAAACCTTCGTATAAATACTGGGCGATAGACATTACTTGGGGCGAAGACAAACCGAGTTTTGCCGAAGCGTCTTGCTGTAAAGTACTCGTCGTAAACGGAGGTAGCGCATGCGTTTTCGTCAAAGTCTTTTTGATTTCGGAAACGTACGCTTGACCTTTAGATACTTGGTCATATACCTTTTCGGCTTCATCCTTATCCTTAGGACGATACTTTTTACCGTTTTTCTCGCATAAAAGCGCTTTGAAGGATTGTTTGTCGCTTTTGAATTCGCCGTAAATATTCCAATATTCCTTAGGGTCGAAGGCTTGGATTTCGCGTTCTCTTTCGACGACCAACTTGAGTGCGACAGACTGAACCCTTCCCGCCGAAAGACCGTCTTTTATGCGTTTACACAAAAAAGGACTTAATTTGTAACCTACAAGCCTATCTAAAACGCGACGCGCTTGTTGTGAGTCTACAAGATTGTAATTTATATCTCTCGGATTTTTTAGGGCGTTTTTGACGGCTTTTTCGCTTATTTCGTTAAAAACGATACGTTGCGCCTTGCCTTTAAGCCCTAAAACTTCCTGTAAATGCCACGATATTGCTTCGCCTTCTCTATCGGGGTCGGTTGCGAGATAAACTCGATCGCTTTTGTCGCATTTTTCTTGCAAACGCTTTATAACCGACCGCTTATCGGCGGAAATTACGTAATTAGGTTCGTAATTATCCGCGACGTCAACGCCCAAACGCTTTTCGGGCAAATCCCTTACGTGACCGCCGCTTGCGTCGACCTTTATTTTTCCGCCGAGGTATTTTTCAATGGTCTTCGCCTTGGAAGGCGACTCTACTATAATAAGTTGCATACACGCTCCTTAAAAATTATTTTTATGTTTTATGCGTAAACTTTTTAGGTTTTTTGCCCGAAAAAGTCAGTCTTCTTCTATTTTAGCAAGACTTAAATTGCACTTTCTTATTCTTTCGATACTTTCTTTTTTTAACTTGTTTTTACGGTCGTAGGTATATAATCCGTTTTGTTCTTGCTCGACGTCGTAAAGTTGAGTGTAGCAAAAACCGCTAATAGCCTTACAGTTAAGATACAGTGCGGTAGTGTTTACGTATTCGTCGACGAATGATTTTTCGTCGCTGCTCGTGCGATAGTTCCAACCGCCGTTTTTAGAAAAAGCACCGCCGCCGTATTCGCTTGCGTTCGTAGGCATTTTTGCATCGTACAAAGCGCCTTCTTCGACCTTTTCAGCGTAAAGATTGTTCATCGTTAGCAAACCGTCGCGTTCGAGATTTTCCAAATAAGCTTGCGTTTCTTCGGCAGTATGATAGCAATGAAAATCGAAAAGGTCTGTATATCTGCCGTGGAATCCGCCCGATACGTCCACGCAAGGACGAGTTTCATCGAGCGTTTTCGTAAGATGATATAAAGTTTCGACATAACGTATGTCGCGCGGCTTTCTGTTTTCGCCGTCGCCGTAATTCCATGTTTCGTTTAACGGACACCAATGAACTATACACGGGTGATTGAAATCTCTTTCCACAGCCTCGGTCCACTCGGAAACGAACTGACCGAGAGAGTAAAGCGAAGAACAATCGCAACCCCAACTTGCATACTCTCCCCAAACGATAAAGCCTAATTTATCGCAGTGGTAAAGATACAAAGGTTCGAATAATTTTTGGTGAAGCCTTGCACCGTTAAATCCGAGATTTAAAGCAAGGTTTATATCTTCGACAAGGGCTTGTTCGCTCGGTGCCGTGTAAATGCCGTCGGGATAATATCCTTGATCAAGAACGAGTCTTTGGAAAACGCTTTTTCCGTTAAGTAAAAACTTTCCGTCTTTATAGCAAACCTCTCTTAGTCCGAAGTAACTTTCGACTTTATCTTCGCCGAAAGTTAATTCCACGTCGTAAAGATTCCCCTTACCGATTTCCCACAAATGTTTTTGCGACAACGAAAGGAAAAAAACCGTTCGGTTTACCGAGTTTTCGCTGTAACTTCCGACGATTTCGCCGCCGTAAGTTACCTTTACGGTTAAGTTTTCCTTACCGACGGCGTCGACGGCGATTTTTACGCGACAGTTTTCGACGTCCGGATAAAAACGTACCGATTTAATGTAGTTATTAGGCGTTTTTTCAAGCCAAACGGTCTGCCATATTCCCGTGCAACGAGTATAATAACA